>JASLDA010000062.1 GCA_030151745.1 Chitinophagaceae bacterium
CGAAGATGCCGACGAAGCGCGCTCCCGGGATGCCCGGCATGGCTCCCACCGGCAGCAGGGCCATATCGATCGTTCCTTCCCGGAGGCTTTTCGCCAGGTTCGCCGGATAATCCAGCAGCAGCTCGATATCGCCCATGACCTCCCCGCTGCGCTCTATACCCCACAACAACGGCTTCGTATTCAGGTATGAAACCGCCGCAACTCGAATTTTAGACAAAGCGTGTTTTTGGGCGCGAAGGTAGTTGTTGGGATTAGTCAATGAGGCAATTGGTCAATTGGTGAATTAGTGAATTAGTGAATTGGTGAATTGGTGAATTGGGTTGGAAAGGACTTTTGGCATAATACCAATCGGAGGGCCAATTGGCTGGCATTGATGCGGGAATCGTCGCCACAGGCCGCCGATCCATTGCAAATTGCCTATTGCAAATTGCCTATTGATCATCCAAAAGCAGCTTCGCCCCGACTGCGAGCTGCGAACTGCTAATTAAGCTAAGTACATTCGCCGGCTATGTCGCAACTGATCATTTACACGGACGGAAGCGCCCGGGGAAATCCGGGCCCGGGAGGCTATGGGGCCATCCTGATGTGGGGCGGCGCCCGGAAGGAAATCAGCGCCGGCTACCGCCGTACGACCAATAACCGCATGGAGCTGATGGCGGTCATTGCCGCGCTCAAAACCCTGACCCGGGAAGGCCTGAATGTCAATATCTTCAGCGATTCGTCATACGTGGTCAACGCCGTCGAAAAGGGCTGGCTGCGCAACTGGATCCGGATCGGCTTCAAGGACAAGAAGAATCCGGATCTCTGGCAGGAATATGCCGCCCTGGCCTCGAAGCATCACGTAAAATTCACTTGGGTAAAAGGTCATGCGGATAACCCCTTCAACAACCGCTGCGATGAGCTGGCCACCGCCGCCGCCGACCGCGGCCCCCACCTCGTAGACCACGGCTTCGAAAGCCAGCTCTAAAAACCCCGGCGGTCCGCCCTCGTCTTAATTCCTTGCAAATTGTCCTGTACGGCAGCGTATTTCCCTACGCTCCGGTAGCATTTAATTAACTTTGAAGCTCTCCTTCCAGCATAAATCATGGCTGACTATTCTTTTATTGCAAACGCGCATCCGCAGTTCATTGAAGGTCTTTATACCGATTATCTAAACAATCCCCAGGGCATAGACCCGGAATGGGCCTCGTTCTTCAAGGGATTCGACTACGCCACCGGCCGTAACGGCGGCTCCTCCGCTGCCGCAGCCACCTCCGTGAGCGGCACGCAGATCGCGAAGGAATTCGGCGTGTTCCGCATGATCCGCGCCTACCGCAAGCGCGGCCACCTCATCTCCACCACCAATCCCATCCGCCCCCGCAAGGACCGCAAGCCCTTCCTGGATCTCTCCGACTTCGGTCTGAGCGATGCCGATCTGGACAGCACGTTCGCAGCGGGCCAGTTCGTGGGCAAGCCGGGTGCGAAGCTTCGCGATATCATTGATTTCCTGAAGAAGACCTATGCCGGCGATGTGGGCATTGAGTACACTTACATTACCGATAAGAACCGCTCAGCCTGGATCGAGAAGGAATTCGAGGCCATGCAGGCACAGGAGCTTTCCATCGATCAGAAAAAGCGCATCCTGCTGAAGCTGAACGAAGGCGTGATCTTCGAGAAGTTCCTTCACACCAAGTATATCGGCCAGAAGCGCTTCTCGCTCGAGGGCGGGGAAAGCACCATCCCGGCGCTGGATACCATTATCAACGCAGCCGGCGACGCCGACGTGAAGGAAGTGGTTATCGGCATGGCGCACCGCGGACGCCTCAATGTGCTGGCGAATACGCTGGGCAAGACTTACGAGCAGATCTTCTCCGAATTTGAAGGAAACATGCCGGCAGATACCACCATGGGCTCCGGCGACGTAAAATATCACCTCGGCTTCCGCGCCATTCACAAAAGCCCCAACGGCAAGGAAGTGAACGTGCAGCTGACGCCGAACCCCTCGCACCTCGAGGTAGTGGACCCGGTGGTCGCCGGCTTCTCCCGTGCGAAAGCCGACACCCTGTACGACAACGAATACGACCGCGTACTGCCGATCCTCATCCACGGGGACGCAGCCGTTGTAGGGCAGGGCGTGGTGTACGAGCTGCTGCAGATGAGCAAGCTCGAAGGCTACAGCGTCGGCGGTACCATCCACTTCGTCATCAACAACCAGATCGGCTTCACGACCGACTTCGACGACGCCCGCTCCTCCGATTACTGCACCTCCGGCGCTGCCATGATCCAGGCCCCGGTCCTGCACGTCAACGGCGACGATCCGGAAGCAGTCGTCAAGGCCGCGATACTGGCCGTGAAATACCGCCAGGAATACAACCAGGACATATTCATCGACATGGTCTGCTACCGCCGCCACGGCCACAACGAAGGCGACGACCCGGCGTTCACGCAGCCGACCATGTACGAGCTGATCAAGTCGCACCCGAATCCGCGCGAGGTCTATAATGAGCGTCTCATCAAGCGCGGCGATGTGGACGCAGCGCTGGCAAAGGAAATGGAGGAAAAGTTCTGGCAGACGCTCCAGGAACGCCTCGACGAGATCAAGCAAAAGCCGATCCCCTACACCCTGCAGGCTCCCGAAGCAGCCTGGGGCAAGCTGGCCAAGGCCGTAAGCGAGGATTTCAAGGCCTCCCCGGCGACCGGCATTCCCAAGGAAGAGGTCGAGCGCCTGTTCCGCGCGCTGATGAGCGTTCCCGAAGGATTCAAGCCCCTGCGCAAGATCCAGAAGCTGCTGGATGAAAAAGTGAAGCTGTACGAAAGCGAAGGCAAGCTCGACTGGGCAACCGGGGAGCTGCTGGCCTACGCGTCCATCCTGGCCGAAGGCAAGGACGTGCGCATGAGCGGCCAGGACGTGCAGCGCGGCACCTTCAGCCACCGCCATGCCGTACTCCACGACGAGACGTCCAACGCCGAGTACAACCGCGTAGACGCAGCCTCCAAGGACGGCAGCAAGTTCCATATCTACAATTCGCTGCTCTCCGAATTCGCGGTGCTGGGCTTCGAATACGGCTACTCGATCGCCAACCCCGCCACCTTGACGATCTGGGAAGCGCAGTTCGGCGACTTTGCCAACGGCTGCCAGACGGTGATCGACCAATACATCGCCTCCGCGGAGACCAAGTGGCAGAAGATGAGCGGCCTGGTGCTGCTGCTGCCCCACGGCTACGAAGGCCAGGGTCCGGAGCACAGCTCCGCCCGCATGGAGCGCTTCCTGCAGCTCAGCGCCGAGAACAATATAGTGGTGACCAATATCACCACCGCCGCCAACTTCTTCCACGGCCTGCGCCGCCAGCTCGCCTGGAACTTCCGCCTGCCGCTGATCAACTTCTCCCCGAAGGCGAACCTTCGCCTCAACCGCGCGTATTCCCCGCTGGAAGCCTTTACCACCGGCGGCTTCCAGGAGGTGATCGACGATGCATCCATCAAGACCGCATCGAAGGTGAAGCGCGTGATCCTCTGCTCCGGCAAGGTCTACTACGACCTGCTCGAAAGGCAGGAGACGGACAAGCGCAGCGATATCGCCATCGTACGCCTGGAACAGATCCACCCGCTGCCTGCCGAGCAGCTGAAGGCCCTGCAGGAAAAGTACAAGAAGGCCGAATGGATCTGGGTGCAGGAAGAGCCCCTGAACGCCGGCGCCGCATTCTTCCTGAAGATGTACTGCGAGATCCCCTTCGCAAAGATGGTCTCCCGGGGCCCGAAAGCCGCTTCCGCGACAGGCTTCAGCAAGAAGCACGCCCAGGAGCAGGCAGCCATCATCGAGGAGGCATTCGCGATCTGATACGGACCGCTTGAGTAAAGAAGTAAGGGGGCGCAGCTGCGCCCCCTTACTTCTTTAAAGAACTCCAATCTTCAATCTAAAACCTTAAATCTAAAATCCATCATGAACAGGCCCAGCCGAAGGCCAGCACATCCCGGTGCTCGGGGCATTGCGTGACATGCCCGATGCCGGCATCTCCCCACATCCAGCGCGCCTCCGTGAAATTGTCCAGCTGATACACGAGCTGCATCTGCCGGCCGCAGCCGGGGCATGCGGGGTATTCCTCCTCCTGCACCCAGTTAGGCCAGCCGCAGAGCTTATCGCCCTCGGCATTCAGGTACGGCTCGGAAACATAATAGGCGTCGTATTCGTCCTCGGACATTTCCGGCAGCGCATCCGGCTCCTCCGGGCTTGGAAAATCCTCGAACTCCGTCCAGGCCGTGATAAGCTTCGCGGGGAAATAGCCGTCGATCGATTCAGGTATGGCCGCGGCCTGGGAAGCCGGCACGCCGGCAGGCAGCACGCGTAAAAAATGCGCCTTGCTGAACGGCTTCCAGCCCTCGTTATCGCAATCCCTGGTACAATAAAAGAACTGCAGCTTGCCGGAGCTCAGCCCGATAACCTGCTGTGCAGCCCCGGGAATGGAAGCCAGGTCCAACTGCAGGAACAGCTGCATCTCCTTCCCGCAGCAGCCGCATTTCGGCCAGGCTTCGCCGGCCTGCAGCAGCGGCAGCCCCGAATACAGGGATCCCCCGGCTCCCGCATCTGCCGGTTCCGTCACCGGGCGCCAGGCCTTACGGGCGAATTTTATAAACCGCGTGCGCAGTGCCGCATTCGAAGGAGCCATTCTAACTGGATTGTAGATTGAAGATTGTAGATTCAGGCAGGAAACAAACCTACGCCGATTTCCTTCAGGAGCGCTGCAGACGCGTCTTTGTCAGGTCTCCTGCGGCAGCTCGGCTCCGCAATATTTGCAGAACCAGGCATCCCGGTCCATACCGCTGCGGTGGCAACGGCCGCACTCGCGCCCGCGCCCGCTCTGCCGGAGCTGATCCTGCACCGCGCGGTTGATTTCCGTCGTGATGATCCCCGTCGGAACGGCGATGATCCCGTAGCCGATGAGCATCATGATGCTGGCCACAAACTTGCCTAAAGCCGTGGCCGGCGAGATGTCCCCGTAGCCGACCGTAGTAATCGTCACGATCGCCCAGTAGATGCTCTCCGGGATGCTGGTGAAGCCGTTCTCACGACGCTCCACCAGGTACATGATCGAGCCTAGGATGAGCACCAGGGTGATGACCGTAAGCATGAATATGCTGATCTTACGGAGGCTGGCGCGCAGCGCCGCGGTGAGATACTGCGCTTCCGTCAGGAAACGGGTCAGCTTGAAGATGCGGAAGATCCGCAGCAGGCGCAGTGCCCGGAAGGCAAGCAGGGTCTGCGCCCCCGAATAGAGAATGCTGAGAAAGGAAGGTACGATGGCCAGCATATCGATTATACCCAGCGGGCTCAATACATACTGCAGGGGTTTGCGCACGCAGATCAGCCGCAATATGAATTCGATGCTGAACAGGATCGTGAAGCCCCATTCCAGTTGGAAGAACAGAGATCCATGCCGCATATGGTAACGCTCGATGCTGTCCAGCATCACCACGATAATGCTGCTTACTATAGCCACGAGTAATCCGATGTCGAACGCCTTCCCGGCAGGCGTATCCGATTCGTAGACTACTCTGAAAAGCCGCTGCTGCCAGGCACGGCTGCTGGGTGTAGGCACTGAGGGAGAATTTTAGATTGACGATTTTAGATCGAAGATCTGAGGTTGAAGATGGGAAATTGACGGAACCGCTCCAACAGGAATTTGCAACCGCGGCTTCCTCGTCGCCCGCGGCGCCGCGGGAATAGGCCCGTATTAGTAACTTCCGTGTTCTTATGATCTCCTACAATTCCAAGGAATGGTTTAGCGTGGTAAAGCTCCACCGGGCGGAGACCTTTTTCCGGCTCTGGCCGCTCATCCTGGTGTTTTCATTGTACACCTTCATCATAATCTTCGTCGAAAGGGAATACCTCCACCTGGGAGACAGCCATCCGCTGCGCCATATCACGACCCTGCATAGCCTGATCGGCTTT
>JASLDA010000068.1 GCA_030151745.1 Chitinophagaceae bacterium
GTGAACCGCCGCTTCAGCTCCGGGGGGCGCATGGGCTACGAAACCGACCGCGGCATCGTCTGGCTACGGTACGGCGAACCGATAGAACTGGTCCGGGTGCAGAACTAGGCCGGCTCCCGGCCATACGAGATCTGGCGATACAATCAGGATGACAAGATCCGGAACGGCGGCGGGGTCTTCCTGTTTTACTCGCCGAGCGCTCTGAGCAACGATTTCCAGCTGCTCCACAGCACGGTTCGCGGCGAGCGCTTCAATCCCGACTGGCGCAGCATGCTTTACCTGAACGGCAGTACCACCAGTACCAACAGCCGGGCCGAGCAATACATCACCAAGTAAGCATAATAGGGTATGGAACTCCGATTCGCAAAATACCAGGGTACCGGCAACGATTTTATCCTGATCGATAACCGGCAGGGGCAGATCCTCCTGGACCGGGAGCAGATCGCCCGGCTCTGCCACCGCCGCTTCGGGATCGGGGCAGACGGGCTGATGCTGCTGGAATCGGCGCCCGGCATGGATTTCCGGATGGTCTATTATAATTCGGACGGCTCCGAAAGCACCATGTGCGGCAACTGGGGCCGTTTTATCGCGGCGTTTGTGCGGCGCCTCGGCATCTCCCAGGAGCGCCCCCTGCACTTCATCGCCATCGACGGGCCGCATGAGGCCGCCTTCGGAAGCGGTGACTGGGTAAGCCTCAGGATGAAGGACGTAAGCGGCATCCGGCACCTCGAGGGACATAGCCTGCTGGACACCGGCTCACCGCATTACGTAGCCTGGGTAGAGGACCTGCAAGGAGTACCCGTATTTGAAGAAGGCCGCCGCATCCGGAATCTCCCGGAATTCGCGCCGGGCGGCCTGAACGTGAACTTCGCGGCGGTACGCGGCGAGGACCGGCTCGAGGTGCGAACCTACGAGCGGGGCGTGGAAGACGAGACCTACAGCTGCGGTACCGGAGTGACGGCCGCGGCCATTGCCCACAGCGGCATTCAAACCGGGCCGTTCGACATCGCGATCGGCACGCCCGGCGGGGAGCTGCGGGTGCGCTTTCAGAAAAATGCCCCCGACAGCGCGGAACAGGTCTTCCTGGAAGGCCCGGCGAGCTTCGTCTTCGAAGGCCGGGTAGTCCTCCCCATCTAACATCGCAAATACTAGAACCTTAAATCTCCTAGCCTTTGCTTATGCTGACGTAGCTGTCGATCGGCAGGCGCTTGGCAATGGAGCGGGCCAGGGTCATTTCATCGGCGTATTCCAGCTCCCCGCCGAAAGCGATGCCCCGTGCGATGGTCGTAATGCGGACGGGCAGCCCCTGCAGCTGCCGGGCTATGTAATAGGCGGTCGTATCCCCTTCTATGGTCGGGCTCAGGGCCATTATCAGCTCCTCCACCCCATACTCGCGGATGCGCTCCGGGAGCCCCGCCAGGTTGATTTGCTCGGGTCCCACCCCGTCCAGCGGGGAGAGGATCCCCCCCAGCACGTGATACAGGCCGCTGTACTGCTGCGTGCTCTCGATGGCGATCACGTCGCGCAGGTTTTCGACCACGCAGACCTGGCTGCGGTTGCGCCCAGGATTGGAGCAGATGCCGCAGACCTCGGTATCGGATACATTATGACATTGACTGCAGAAGCGGATATCCTCCCGCATCCTGGATACGGCGCGCGTGAAATCGGCCACCTGCTGATGCTCCTGCTTCAGGAGATGAAGCACCATGCGCAAGGCCGTTTTTTTGCCGATGCCCGGCAGTTTTGAAAACGCAGCTACCGCATCTTCAATGAGTTTCGACGAAAAAATCATTCGGAATAAGGATCGGGAAACGAGGGGAAAAAACGGGGGATTTCCCTTTTCGTAAAGATACTTCAATCCAGCCGGATGAATTTCTTAAAATACACGGAAATCCTTAACAGGCAATGCCTTCGGCTGTTTTTTGCCGCTCAGGACCGTTTATTAACGGTAGGCTTGCAATTTGTCACCAGATTCATTACTATCCCAACCCGACGAAATTCCTTTTGGCAGCATCACTGATTAGAAATAGATTCGCAACTAAGACTCAACAAAATGAACAAACTTGTACTTACGTGTGCAGCCGCAGTACTGGCATTCAGCGCTGGCGCACAGGAAATCCGAAACCAATACGGTGTGACGGGGACCCCGGTAGCAGGCCTGACCAGCACAGAAGGCATTAACAGGAACGAGGCAAACAAATCAACCGGCCTCACCGATACGCTGCTCTACAGCTACGGCGGCCAGACGACAGGCCCGTTCAGCGCAGCGTACTGGGACCAGGTGCTGCCCATCGACAGCGGTCGTATTTATGGCAATAACGCATTCGGCACCAAGGCAGCAGCTCAGCTGTACCGCTACAGCAGCATCGATGCAGCGCTCCCGGCAGATACCACGTACAACATCTACGGCGTTTATGCGCTGTTCAGCGGTACCGCCAAGACTGCCAGCAAGAGCATCTCAATCAATATCTGGAAGCGCGATGCGAGCAAGACGGCGCTCACCGGAGCCCCGAAGTGGTATATCTACGGCGTCCCCCAAGCCACAACCGTAGCTTCAACGAACGTCACCTATCCCAACATCAAGATGGGCTCGCTGGCACGCTATTTCTTCACGACGCCGCTGACCGGTGTCAACTATGACATCTACGCCGGCTATTCTCTCCCGACCTACTCCTATACCAGCCTCGGCGGCGATACCGTCGGCGTCGCAACCTCCGACATCCCGCAAAACGGCACCGACGGCTCGCGTGTCACCGAACCCGGCACGCTCGACACCCTGCTGAGCGTCAATACGCTTTATCAGAATTCCAGCAACCAGTGGAAATCCGCAGCTTTCGAAGCCGGCCGCCGCGGCAATATCGTGCTGTTCCCGATCATCAAGCTCTCCTGCGCGACCTGCACCGGTGGTAACGTAGGCGTTGCCAGCTTCAGCCAGAACGACCTACAGTTCTTCGGAAGCTACCCCAACCCCGCTGTCAACTACACGAACGTGAAGTTTGCCCTGAAAAGCGCGACCGGCATCACAGTATACGTAACCGACGTAACCGGTAAGACCGTCCGCACCATCAAGGAAAGCAACCTGGCTGCCGGTGAGCACAACGTTCGTATCGAA
>JASLDA010000083.1 GCA_030151745.1 Chitinophagaceae bacterium
ACCGGAAGGAGGGCGAGGCGATCGTCGCGCGCGTGGCGGAGCATGCCCGGGTCCATCCGACGCTGTCCCTCGGGATCGTCACCTTCTCGTTCGCTCAGCGGAACCTGATTACCGAGCTACTCGAACACGCGCGGCGTGGCGACGCAACGCTCGATGTCTTTATGCGGGAGGGCCAATCCGAGGACCTGTTCGTCAAGAACATCGAGAATGTGCAGGGCGACGAGCGGGACGTGATCTTTATCAGCGTCGGCTATGGAAAGACCGCCGCGGGAGTGTTCGGTTACAATTTCGGCGCGCTGAACAATGCCGGCGGAGAGCGGCGGCTGAATGTGCTGATCACCCGTGCGCGCATGCAGTGCCGGGTCTTCTGCAATTTCAGCTCCGACATCATCGACGAGACCAAGGTGAAGCATTTCGGCGTTCGCGTGCTGAAGCAGTTCCTCTATTATGCCGAGCACGGCAGGGAGCTTTATCATGAATCCGGCGAGGGCGATGTGGAGTCGCTTTTCGAGGAGCAGGTGCTGGCTGCCATCCGCAGGCTGGGCTACGATGCGGTGCCGCAGGTCGGTTCGAAGGGCTATCGTATCGACCTGGCGGTAAAGCATCCTGAACGAGCCGGCAGGTATGTGCTGGCTGTGGAATGCGACGGCGCCACCTATCACAGCGCCCCGAGCGCACGCGACCGCGACAGGCTGCGGCAATCTGTGCTGGAAGGGCTTGGCTGGCGCTTTTACAGGATCTGGAGCGCCAACTGGTTTTTCAATCAGGCCCAGGAGACTGAGCGACTGCGTAAGGCCATCGAAGCGGCTATCGCCGTTTCCGATGCCGCGGCGCCGAAGGAGGAAAGCCCGGCGGTCCCGGAAGCGGTTCTTGTCGAGGCTGCGACACCGTTAGCCAAGGGGCGGGCGTTCAGGCCGTACGAGCAGGTTGCCACCATCGCCTGGCGTAAGGCGGCGTCCATGGCGGATATGCCGCCTGCCCTGCTGGAACGGTATATGCTGCAGCTGATCGCCGCGGAAGCTCCTGTCCACCGGGAGCGCATCCTCGAGCGCATCGTGGAGTTCCAGGGAACGAGACTCGGCGCCAAGATCCGCCGGCAGCTGGAGTCGCAGCTGGAAGCCGTACTGGCCGCGGGACAGGCGCAGCGCCGGGGCGATTTCATCTGGAAGCCCGGCCAGAATGCCGCGATGCTGGAGCCGCGCAGCTATGCCGCCCTTGCGGACCGGGACCTGGAGCGGATACCGCCCGAAGAGCTCGATGCCGCGTTCCGCATGATACTGATGCAGGCATTCGGTGCAGGCTCCGAGGAGCTCATGGAGTCGGCAGCGCGGTCGCTGGGCTTTGCAAGGCTCACTTCCGGCATGCGCGAGCTGCTGGGCAGACACCTGGAATCGATGGCGGAACGCGGTCTGCTGCGCATAGACGAGGGCCGTGTCGTCGTCAACCAGCCGAAGAGCGATTAGCCGAGAAGCCCCTCGGCCTTTTGCCTGCAGGGAAGAAGCTGGTTTGCAGGCCGGGATCCCGTTCCACGGCAAAGTGCAGCCGCGGCTACCTGCCGTTCCCGACGCAGGTTTTCCATAAAGCCGATTTAACTATTCAGCCATTCAACTCTATATGAGTTAAATGTAAGACCTATCGGGCTATGCGATGCATTTCCTCATTCGCCGTTATCTTCGAAGCAAGGCCGTTTACCGCGACCGTTTCTGCATTTTGCATTTTGAATTTTGCATCAGTATTTGAATGAGTATTCAGAATAACTACGTCGCCATTATGGCGGGAGGGATCGGCAGCCGCTTCTGGCCCATGAGCCGCACTGCGCATCCGAAGCAGTTCCTCGATATCCTCGGCACCGGGCGGAGCTTGCTGCAATGGACCTATCATCGCTTCAAGCATATCTGCCCGCCGGAGAACATCTACTTCATCACGAACCAGGCCTATATCGCTACGCTGAAAGAGCAGCTTCCTGAAGTGAGCGATGCGAATATCATTTCCGAGCCCAGCCGCAAGAACACCGCTCCCTGCGCGGCATACTTCGCGCATAAGATCTATGCCCTGAATCCGAAGGCGAACATCATCATGAGCCCGGCCGATCATCTGATCATGGACGAGCGGAATTTCGAGCGCACCGCGCAGGATGCGCTGGATTTCGTGGCGCATCATCCCGATCTGCTGACGATGGGCATCAAGCCTACACGTCCCGATACCGGGTACGGCTATATCCAGTATGACGACGAAGATCAGCTCGACGATAAGGTATATCGTGTAAAGACCTTCACCGAAAAGCCGTCCCTGGAGCTGGCGCGGACCTTCCTTAAAAGCGGCGATTTCCTCTGGAACAGCGGGCTCTTCGTCTGGAATGTGCAAAGCATCATGGATGCCCTGAAGCAGCACCTGCCGGAGCTGAACGATGTCTTCGAGCAGGCGAACGGCTATTACAATACGCCGCAGGAAGCCGCCGTCATCAGCGAGCTGTACCCCCAATGTCAGAATATCAGCATCGACTACGGCATCATGGAGAAGGCGAAGAACGTGTACACGATCCCGTCTTACTTCGGCTGGTGCGACCTTGGCACCTGGGAGAGCGCCTTTGACAACTCGAAGAAGGACTATCTCGGCAATGCCGTATACGGTCAGAACGTGATGGTGATCGACGCTACGGAATGCATCATCAAAGCACCGGACGAGAAGCTTGTCGTCGTGCAGGGCCTCGAGCAATGCATCGTCGTCGATACGCCGGACGTTCTCCTCATCTGTGAACGCAGCCGCGAGCAGCAGATCAAGGAATACGTCGCCGAAGTGAAGCGGAACAAGGGGGAGAAATTCCTTTAGCAATTTGCGGATTAGTCAATACGCGGATTGCGAATGAGATCCTGTGTGGTCTACTCCGTGCCAACACTCGTCAGCCGATCTGTATAAGTCAAGTGCATCCACAAATTCGCTAATCCGCGTATTCGCAAATCGGGAAGACGCGCATCATAACCGAAAAATGACCCACAGCGCCGCCGGCAGCACCATATTTACCGTAATGAGCGCGCTGGCCGCGGAGCATGGCGCGATCAATCTCTCGCAGGGCTTCCCTGATTTCCCGATCGACGCCGAGCTGGCCGACCAGGTAACTGCCGCGATGCGCGAGGGCCTGAATCAGTATGCGCCTATGCCCGGGCTGCCGCGCCTGCGCGAAGCCATCGCTGCAGATCTCCGGGAGCGCTACGGCCTGCAGATCGACCCGGGTACGGAGATCACCATTACGCCGGGTGCCACCTACGGCATCTTCACGGCTTTCGCGTCCATCCTGAGTGCCGGCGACGAGGCCATAGTCCTGGAGCCGGCCTATGACAGCTATGTCCCGAACATCCAGATGTGCGGGGCCCGCGCGGTGCCGGTTGCGCTGAGAGCCCCGGCATTCCGCCCCGACTGGGATGCGATCCGCGCTGCGGTAACACCGAAGACAAGAGCGATCATCGTCAATACCCCGCATAATCCGACCGGTACGATGTGGAAAGCGGAGGACTGGAACGGGCTCGCCGAGCTGGTCGCCGAATACGGACTCTATGCGCTTTCCGACGAGGTCTATGAGCAATTGGTGTACGACGGATGCAGCCACCGGAGCGTGCTCGGGCATCCTGGGCTCCGGGAGCGCGCCTTTGCGCTGTTTTCGTTCGGGAAGGTCTTTCACAATACCGGCTGGAAAATGGGTTATGCCATCGCGCCGCCTGCTCTTACGACGGCCTTCCGCCGCCTGCACCAGTTCCTGGCCTTTTCCGTGAATACCCCTATGCAGCAGGGTATTGCCACATACCTTGAAAACCCGCGCCGGGAGCCGGTTTGCAGACTGCTGCAGTGCAAGCGGGACTATTTTCTGGATCTGATGAAGGGGACGCCGTTTCAGGCCCTGGCGCCTGCTGCCGGCTCTTACTTCCAGCTTGCCTCGATCCGCCATCTTACCGGTCAGGGCGACCGCGCCTATGCCGAATGGCTCACCCGGGAACACGGCGTCGCTACGATACCGGTTTCCGCATTCTACAGCGACGGCCGCGACGAAGGCCTGCTGCGCTTCTGCTTTGCCAAGAAAGAAGAGACGCTTAAAGCTGCAATGCAGCGCCTGGCGCAGGTTACAGCTGCCGGAGCTCCAACTTCTTAATGATCGGCCGGGCTTGCTCCAGGTGGGGAAGGATGTGCATATACGGAATTGCTTTCAATTAGGATTTAACAGATTGAAACCATCCTGATTCGGGCAGCCCGCCAGTACCTTTCGTTCCAAACCAAACCTGACCCTGAATGGAAGCACTGCTTATCCTTGTCTTCCTGGTGTTCGTGATCCTGCTCTTGGCGGGCAGCAATAAAACCCAACGACACCTTCTCAACATCCATTCCGAGCTCGGCGGCCTTCGCGAAGACCTCCGGACATACCTGAACCAATCTCGGCCCGAGATCCGGGAGCTGCGCAACACCCCGGTGCTGCCCGCACCGTCTCAGTCCCGGCCGGCCCCGATGCCGGAGCCGCCGCTGCCCGAGCCGGCGCCGGTCCAGCCCCCAAGCGCCCCCGAGCCGGAACAGCCCCCGGTCCCTATTCCGGGAAGCCCCGGGCCGTTACCTATTACTCCCGAGCTGCCAGAGCCGCAGCCGGAGCCAGTCCCTGAGCGGCCTCAGCCTGTCCCGGTTCCCGAACCCCAGCCGGAGCCACCGCAGGAACCGCTGCCGCTCCCCGCTCCTCCGGTTTCCATGCGCCATGCCGATCGCGCACAGGAGCCCGAGCCGGATCCGGTACAGGCTCCGCCGCCGGAAGAGCCGCGGCCCGGCTTCTTCGAGCGGCACCCGGACCTGGAAAAGTTCATCGGAGAGAACCTCGTTTCCAAGATCGGTATCGCCATCCTCGTCATCGGCATCGGCTTCTTCGTCAAATACGCCATCGATCAGAACTGGATCAAGCCTGCGGGCCGCGTTGCCATCGGCATGCTCTGCGGCGGCATCCTGATCGGGCTGGCGCATCGCCTGCAGCGGGCTTACAAGGCCTTCAGTTCGGTGCTCGTCGGCGGCGGACTCGCCGTCTGCTACTATACGATTGCGCTGGCCTACCAGGATTACGGGCTCATGAGCCAGCCTGTGGCCTTCGGGATCATGGCCGCGCTGACCGCTTTCGCCGCTGTGCTTTCCCTGCTCTACGACCGGCAGGAAGTTGCGATCATCGCCATGGCCGGAGGCTTCACGGCGCCTTTCCTGGTCAGCAACGGCAGCGGCAACTACGTGGTGCTGTTCACGTACCTGCTGCTGCTTAACGCAGGTCTGCTGATCGTCGCCTACCGCAAGGCCTGGCGGCTGCTCAACGGGTTAGCCTTCGGGCTGACGGTGCTGCTGTTCGGAGGCTGGCTCGGCACGCTCGATCCGGGCACGCCGGCCCGCGTCTACCGCGGCGGCCTGTTCTTCGCGGCTGCGTTCTACCTGCTTTTCCTGGCGATCAATCTCGCGCATAACGTCGGTAAGCGGAAGACCTTCATAGTTTCCGATTTCAGCATCCTGCTTGCCAATACCGGCCTCTTCTTCGGGGGCGGTGTGTATATGCTGGAGCAGGGCGGCTTGCCCGGGGGCAAAGGACTTTTCGCCATAGCTCTGGCCCTTCTCAATTTCGGGCTCACAAGCTTCCTGCTGCGCCGGGGCCGTATCGACAGGAGCATTCTCTACCTGTTCATCGGGCTCACCCTCAGCTTCGTGTCTCTTACCGCGCCGCTGCAGCTCAATGGACATTCCATCACCTTGTTCTGGGCTGCCGAGACGGTCGTGATACTCTGGCTGTATCTGCGTACGGGCTATCGTATTCTCGAGCCGGGACTTTGCATCATCTGGTTCTGCACATGGATCAGCCTGGTCATGGACTGGAACCGCTACCTCTTCAGTATCGACGGTTTTCCGATCTTGTTCAACCGAGGCTTCCTGACCAGCATGTATGTCGCCGCCGCGCAGGGCGTCATGTACTGGCTCAGCAGGCGGCAGCGCCGGGACCCGGATGCCATTCAGGCGCCGGCCTACGTGGCGCCGCTGTCGGGAGGAGCTGCCATCGCGCTTTGCTACCTAAGCGGCTGCACAGAGACCTGGCTGCAGATAAGCGCCCGGGCTTCGAACCAGCATGTGCTTACGCAATACCTGCTGAGCTATACGCTCGCCTTTATCGTGCTGCTGTATATCCTGCGGAAACGGGTGCTGCCGGATCTGAAGTCCGGTCCGATGACGGCGTTCCTGCTGGTCGGCGTACTTGCATACCTCGGCTGCAGCATCAGCGTGTACCATGACCAGGTGAGTGTCTGGCAGACTTATGGACGCCTGCGGCATTTCAGCGTCCACTGGGTAGCTGCGGCGCTTACCGTCTACATCAGCCTGCGGCTGCTGGGAATGCTGCGCGAAGGCCCCCTGAAGGAAGCAAGAGCCGGGCTCGCCATATTCGCGGCGCTGTTCGGGCTGTTTTTCGTCAGCGTCGAGACCGGCTTGCTTATGCGGGTGCTGTTTGCAGGCGATCCGGCACAGATCCACGCGGTCGACGGAAACTATGTCCGCATCGGCCTGCCGATCGTCTGGGGATTGTACTCCTTCTTCCTGATGTGGCAGGGCATGCGTCGCCGGAAAAAGGTGTTGCGTATCACCTCGCTGTCCATCTTCACGGTCACGTTGCTTAAGCTGTTCCTGGTCGATATCCGGATGCTCGGCCCGGGCGGCAAGATCGCGGCCTTCTGTTCCCTAGGCGTGCTGCTGCTCATCGTTTCATTTATGTACCAGCGCCTGCGCCGGCTGATCATAGACGACAAGCCCCATGAAGAAGCCGACGAAAATGCGGAGTAGCTGCCTGCTGATGACCTGCCTGCCGGAGATCCGGTCTGCGGCGTTCTACCGGGTAGCGCTGCCACCGCATGTCAGCGCCGTTACCGGTACGGATTTCAGCAGCCTTCGCCTCCGAAACGGTCAGGGCGGCGAGCAGCCATATCTGATAGAGGCGTTCCCGGCAGCCAGGGCCCGGCAGCTTTCAATGCCGGCCGCCAGGATCGCGGTGCCTGTGGCGGGCTTCAGCCAGGTGGACAGCGGGGACAAGCGTTCCTATCTCCGCATCCGGTTTGACGAAGCCTATCCGCTGGACGGGCTCCGGCTGCGGTTCAGGGGGCCGCGGTTTTACGCCCGGGTCATTCGTATGCCGGAGGCGCTTCCGGACTGGCGGGGCAGCATACGGCAGGGGCAGGATGCCGTTATCGATGCGAAGCTCCGCGCCAGGGAGTTGCTGCTTGTCGTGGACAACGACGATAACCCGCCGCTGCGACTGAGCGTCGTGCAGGCGGAGCAGCAGGCATATTATCTCACGGCATGGCTGGAGCCGGGGAGCTACCGGCTGGAGTACGGCGATGAGCGTCTGGTCCCGCCCCGCTACGATATCGCGGTTCTTGCAGACAGCCTTTCGGGGATCAGGCTGCCCTTCCTGGCTGCCGGCCCGGTGGAGCCGGTATCCTCTGCGCCGGCGCCGGCCCATGAAGCGGCGCAGCCGGAAAAGGTGCAGGAGCCGGCTCCTGCCCGGGCCGTCCTGATCTGGACCATTATAGGGGGTATCCTGATAGCGCTTGTTTTCGCTACCCGGGCACTGGCCCGGCGGATCGGGCCGGAGCAGGACGAGACCTGAGGCCGGAAATGATGTATCGTCGACAAGTGGTGCTGCGCCTAGGGGATGAGATATAGGTCTGTTGTCCGGGCCGGCATAAAGGCATGAAAAAACCTCACAGCAGGGCCGTGAGGTTTTTCCGTGGATATAAGAACGGTCGGTGTTCCGCATAAGTTGTCGGAGCACTAGAGACCGGGGAAGTTGCCGCGGTCGACGGTGGGGTCTGAGTCGGCAGTCCCGGCCACAGTGCCGGAGTTGATAAAGGAGATCAGGTCGGCATTGAGCTGATCCCTATGGGTGTACCAGAGGCCGTGCGGCGCACCTTCATAGACGCGGTACAGGGCATGAGGGAGCGCCCTGGCGGTGCGCTCGCCGGAGGCTTCGATGGGTACGGTCTTATCCGCATCGCCGTGGATGATCAGCGTAGGAACGGTGACGGCATGGAGATCGGGGCGGAAGTCGGTGAAGGAAAAGGCCTTTGCGCACTCGATGGTGGCATGTGCGGACGAAAGCGTGCTCAGGGTGCGGAAGTGCTCCAGGAATGGCTGGCTTACCGGGTGGCTCAGCATGCTGACGCCGAAGAAATCCTTGCCGAAGCTGTCGAGGAAGCCGGGACGGTCTTTGCGCACCCCTTCAAGTATGCTGCTGAGAACTTCCTGGGGAACGCCGTCGGGATTGTCGTTGGTCTTGGCGAGGAAGGGTGTTACGGCGCTGATCAGCACCACCTTTTCGATGCGGCTGCTGCCGTAGCGGCTCAGGTAGCGGACTACCTCGCCGCCGCCCATGGAAAAGCCGACGAGGGTGACGCCGTTCAGGCCGAGCTGCTCGATCACTTCGTTCAGGTCGGAGGCCAGGCGATCATAGTCGTAAGCTTCGAACGGAACGGAAGAGCGGCCGAAGCCGCGGCGGTCATAAGCGACGACACGTAGCCCGGCCTTGGCCAGGTCGGCGAGCTGGTATTCCCACATCTGGCTGGTCGAGGGCCAGCCGTGAATCATAACGACAGGCTTGCCTTCGCCCCAGTCGCAATAGTGAAGCTTGACGGGCTGTCCGTGCTGTATTTCTTTGGTCTCGATCGTTCCCATGGTTTTCCGGCGGTTCTGTATTTCGCAGGAAACCCTGCGCAAGCACTTGCAGGATAAAAACCGTTCCGGGAGTCGTTATCAAAAACGGGACAGGCCCCTTGACATTGTTAAAGCCGCCGGGTCTTGTCATTCCGCGTGGCCTAAAGACTGCGCGTTCAGCTCGCTTATATATCCCAGCAGCTCCTTCCTGCCGGTGCCTTTCACAGTACTGGTGCGAAAGGTGCGGGGAATAAATTCCCAATCTTTTTTCATGTGTTCCACGAAGCGCCGGATATTGGCAGCGGTGACGGCCTGGTTGCTTTTATCGGTTTTGGTAAAGACCAGGTTGAAAGGCACTTCCCATTGTCCGAGCTTGTCGATGAACTCGATATCGGCGGTCTGGGGTTCAT
>JASLDA010000103.1 GCA_030151745.1 Chitinophagaceae bacterium
CGCATATTGCGCATTCAGCGTAGCGTTGAAGTTGATCTTCTCATTGCTGAAGCGATAGCCGAAGCCGCCGCGATGGTAATAGTAGTCGTTGTTGTACTTGTTCGTGAGCCCGGTGTCGAGGTCCATATAGGTGGTGCCGTTGCGGTTGTAGGTTTCGCGATCTGAAACGTTGTGATTCCAGGACGGGGAATAGTTCACCTGGATCTGGCCGCGCTCCGAGACCGGTTCCGTATAGTTCAGGCTGCCGCTCAGCGTAAGGCCGCTCGCATCCAGGTTGTAGCGCTGGTCGATCGTGTCCGAGGATCCGTCCGAGTAGCTGTTCCCGGAATAGAGCAGCCCGTTGCCGCTCTTGTCGTTGTACTGCGTGCCTACATTCAGCGAGATCGTGCGTCCGCGCTTCGCGAAACGGTGGCGATAGGTCAGCTGGTTGTTCAGGCTGTAGCCGCTATTGGTCGCATCGTAGCGGTTTTGGATGCGGCTTTGATTCCCGGGAGCCGAGCCGAGCGTGGTCAGGCCGGAGAGAAGGCGGTGGGATTCATTCTCCTGGAAGCTGACCCGGGGTTGCAGGATGATCGAATTGCTGCTGTCAATCGCCCATTCCAGCCGCAGGTTTGCACGGTGATTGGTGTTCGTGCTCTTGTTCGTCCCGTTTTCGAGATATACCAGCGCGCTGTCCGGATTCTCGATAATATAGTTGCGGGTCAGGTTGGTTGTATTGGTGTTCTCCGAGTGGTTGAAGAAGTATGACCCCGTCACTTTCAGCTTGGGCCCCCACTGATCGCTGTAGTTGATCCCGGCGCTTTGGGTCTGCGTGATGCCGCCCTGCTGGGAAACCATGAAGTTGGAGGCATCGCCCCCTCCGCCGTAATTGCCGCCTCCGCCGCCCGGTCCGCCGGAGCGACCGCGGGATCCGCCGCCTGCGCCGAATCCCCCGCTGCGGCCGCCTCCGCCGCCGCTGCTGACGCCAAGCAGGTCTTCGCTGCTGAAGTTCTGCTGGTTGATATTGTTGCCGAGCGCTACGATCGAGATCCGCCGGTCTCCGTTGAAGAAGTTGATATTGCCGCCGAGCGTGTAGCGGCCCTCGCCGTTGTCCAGGTCCTGGCCGTAGCCGCCGCTGATCTTGCCGAAAGAGCCGACGTTCTTGCCGCGCTTGGTGATGATATTGATCGTCTTCTGCGCGTTCCCGTCGTCGAAGCCGGTGAATTGCGCCTGGTCGGAAGCGCGGTCGAATACCTGGATCTTATCCACGATTTCGGCCGGCAGGTTCTTGATGGCGGCGTTCACGTCGTCGCCGAAGAACTCCTTCCCGTCCACCAGGATCTTCTTTACATCTTCGCCATTCACCTTGAGCGTACCCCCGTCGTTGGAGATGCCCGGCATTTTACCGATCAGGTCCTCGGTCGTGGCATCGGGATTGGTCTTGAAGGCGCCGGCGTTGAACGAGGTCGTGTCCCCGCTTTGCTGGGCGCGGAGCTGCTCCGCCGTAACCGTGACGCCGCCCAGCGCGCTGGTGCTCTGGGTCATCGTGATCGTGCCGAGGTCGATCGCGGCGGAAGCGACGTCGATATTGCGGATGACGGGAGCATAGCCTAGATAGTTGCTGCGCAGCACATAGCTGCCCTGCGCAACCTGGGGAATGCTGAATACGCCGTCCACGTCGGTTACCGTATTCAGGATCTGGGTCGAGTCGCTGCGCAGGCTGAGGGTGATGACTGCGCCGATGACGGCCTGATTGTCCTTGGCGTCCACGACCTTGCCGCTTATGCTGATATCCTGCGCGAGTGCATGCAGGGGTATGCAGGACAAGAGCAGTAGGTAAAGGGCAGGCTTGGAGAGTGTGAAGATCCGTAGCACTAGTCGTTGCGTTTGAGTCATGCGCTGCTGGGTATAAGAATGAGGCCAGCAAATGTCCGGTATAAATGCAGAAAAGCCGTCCTGTCGTCGGACGGCTTTTGCAAGGCGGGGTTTAATGAGGATGCTGACTTACAGGACATTGATCTCCTGGCTGGAGGCTTCCTGCTGCTCCTTTTTCGGGAGGCAGACCTGCAGGATGCCGTCGTTGTAGCGGGCGCTGATGCCGCTGGCCTGGATCTTGTCATTCAGCGTGAAGCTGCGCTTAAAGCTCTTTACCTTGTATTCCCGGCGCAGCCATTTGGAGGCGGATTCGGTTTCTTCTTCCTGATGCTCAAAGGAGATCGTCAGGATATTCCGGTCAATATTGACCTTGAAGTCCTCTTTCTTCAGGCCCGGCGCCACGACGTGCAGGTCATAGGCGGTGTCCGATTCCTGGATATTGACCGGGATGCGGGAAAGGTCGGTGAGAGCATCCTCTCCCCAGACCTTATTGATGCCGTTGCTGAAGACATCTTCCAGAAGGCCGGTGATGACGCGGGGCATTACATGATTGCGGTTGTACATGGCTCGTGATTTTAACTGGGTGAATGATTACGACCTATCGGAAACAAACTCGATACCACCCCGTGTTAAATGTCAATACGGCCGGTTGTTTTGCCGGTTGCTGTCAAAATGTCTGATCGAGACTGATTTTCTTGCCGGAAATGCTGGAAATGCGGGCGTGGAAAAATATCAGACCTGGTTTTCGGGGCTTTTCTGGATATTTGTGCTGCTTACAGCTTGTGTTAGTAAGTGCAATCCCAAACAAAAACTCCCGCCATATCGCGGGAGTTTTTGCTTTACAGGCATCTTCCTGATCGCTCAGACCCGGTACCGGCTCAGGTAATCGTCCAGGTTGCTGAACAGGAACTCGGGATACAGTGCTGAGAATTTCTGCATGATGAACCCGCCGTTCAGCGGACGGGCAGCAGGCTGCTGCAGGGAAGCCGTCGACACCGCATTGAGCTCGTAGCTCGCTTCGGGGAAATAGCGGAGGATGCGGAGGGCCAGCTGTACCCGATTCATGTAATCGGTGCCGCCGCAGTTGAAGATGCCTTTATGCCCGTCGCGCAGCAGCAGGAAGATCGCGGCTGCGATATCGGCGGCATTCGTCGGGTTGGCGAACTGATCGTAAGGCAGCTTCAGTGTCAGCTTCTGGCCGTCGAGGCATTGCTGTACGATGCGGGCCACGAAGTTTTTGCCTCGGGCCTCGTCCCCGTACACATTCGTCACCCGGACGATCAGCGAATCGGGGATCTGCTCCAGGACCAGCTGCTCCGCTTCCAGCTTGTGGCGACCGTACACGCTGAGCGGCGCGACGGGAGCGTCTTCGCTGTAAGGGCCTTCGGCGCCGTCAAAAACATAGTCCGTTCCGAGGTAGACCATGCGAGCCCCGCAATCCTTCGCGATCGCGGCAAGGTTCCGTGTGCTGAGAACCGTCTTCTCATAGCTTTCCTCCGGGTTGCTCTCGCAATAGTCGACATGCGTCAGCGCCCCGCAGTGCACGATAGCGTCCGGTTTCCATCCCCTGATGTCGAAGTTCTCCGCATGTCCCGGCTCCAGCGTATTGAAGTAAACCAGGCCATCCTGCGGATAGGAAAAATAAGAACCCGTAACGTCCCAGCCCTGGGCCGTGAAATGACGCAGGCAATTGCTGCCGACCAGGCCGGAAGCGCCGGCTATGAAGATTTTCATTTAAGTTGAATAGTTGAATGGTTGAATAGGCTGCTTATACAGCGCAGAGCTTTGCTGAATTTGCAAGGCTAAGGTTTTAATCTGATTGATCATCGAGCTTGATCAAAAAGTCATCAGCGGTCGCCCTTCCATCGATTAGATCAAGGGAATACTCGCCGGAGCTGGGCTCGCTTACATATTCGTTTGCTTTTGCGGGTTTACGCGGCCTTTCAGAAATGAAATACAGCCACTCTGGATGCAGCGGGTGCGATTCCATTCGTTCCTGAATTTTATAAGCAATTCATCGTTTAGATAACCTGAATCCCGCGCATCGATCAGATTCGTAGAAATTCTGGTATCCTATCTGCTAATCGGAGTGTTATTAAAAAAGAAAGTTAGCAGCTTAAGCATGCTGCTAACTTTCGGAAGACGGCTGGATATGGATTCACTCGACAGCGAATGGATCATTCTGTGCGTCGGTGTGAGGGTTGACGATGTATGCTGATGGGTATTGTATGAATGCCCTATTCATACCACTCAACCATTCAACCAACTCGCTACGCGAGCGCCGGCATCTCCTGCGGATACTCCTTGTTCTGGAGCTTCGTCCGTAGTGCGCTGAATGCTGCAAGCGTCTCGTCGATGTCCTGATCGGTGTGCGCGGCCGTCGGGATGAGGCGAAGCATGATCTGGCCCTTCGGAATTACCGGATATACCACTACGCTGCAGAAGATGTTGTAGTTCTCGCGCATGTCGTGGATGAGCTGCGTTGCGTCGAACAGGCCGCCTTCCATGAAGACCGGCGTCACGGGTGTGTTGGTGGTGCCGATGTTGAAGCCGCGCTCACGCAGTCCGTTCTGCAGGCGGTTTACGTTATGCCAGAGCTTTTCGCGGAGCTCGGGCATGCTGCGCAGCAGCTCGAGGCGCTTCAGATTGCCGTGCACGATCGGCATCGGCAGACTCTTGGCGAACACCTGGGAGCGCATGTTGTAGCGCAGGTAGGTCAGGATCTTCTTATCCGCCGCGAGGAAGCCGCCAATGGAGGCCATGCTCTTCGCGAAGGTGCTGAAGTAAATATCGATATCGGACATACAGCCTTGGAGCTCGCCGATGCCCGCGCCGGTAGCGCCCATCGTGCCAAAGCCGTGCGCATCGTCCACGAAGAGGCGGAACTCGTACTCCTTCTTCAGCGCAGCGATCTCCGCGATCTTGCCCTGATTGCCGCTCATGCCGAATACGCCTTCGGTGATCAGCAGGATGCCGCCTCCTGTTTCCTTCGCCATTTCAGTGGCGCGCTGCAGCTGCTTTTCGCAGTCGGCGACGTCGTTGTGCTTGAATACGTAGCGGTGACCCGGGTGCAGGCGCAGGCCGTCGATGATGCATGCGTGGCTTTCCGCATCGTACACGATCACATCGCGGCGGTTGCACAGCGCGTCGATCGTGGAGACCATGCCCTGGTATCCGAAGTTGAACAGCATCGCGTCTTCGGTGCCTACGAAGGCGGCCAGCTCGCGCTCCAGCTGCTCGTGCTGATTGGAGTTGCCGCTCATCATGCGCGCGCCCATCGGCATCGCCAGGCCGTACATGGCCGCGCCTTCTGCGTCAGCCTTGCGCACTTCGGGATGATTGGCCAGGCCCAGGTAGTTGTTCAGGCTCCAGACCACTTTCTCGACGCCCCGGAACTTCATGCGGTTGCCGATCTCACCTTCCAGCTTGGGAAATGCAAAATATCCAGGTGCTTTTTCAGCATAATCGCCTATGGGACCGAGTCTTTTCTCAAATTTGGCAAAAAT
>JASLDA010000122.1 GCA_030151745.1 Chitinophagaceae bacterium
CCGCACCGGGTGACCTTTTACTGGAGTCACCCGGCTACCATCCAGGGGCAGAATATCGTCGAGATACGTCCCATGGTATCGGGCTATCTCGAGGATATCTACGTAAACGAAGGGGCCGCGGTGCGTAAAGGGCAGCCGCTGTTCCGGATAAAGAACCCCCAGTACGAGCAGGATATCCTGACGGCGCGGGCGGCAGTGAAGATCGCCGTAGCCAATGTGAACACGGCCCGTATGAATGTGGAGAAGGTGAAGCCGCTCGTGGCCAATGAAATCGTCAGCAAGTACCAGCTGGAAGCCGCGGTCTATGCACTGCAATCGGAGCAGGCGGCGCTCGCGCAGGCCAATGCCACCCTGGCGAACGCGCAGACCAACGAAGGCTATACTTACATTAAAAGTCCGCAGGACGGGACGATCGGGCTGATCCCCTACAAGGTGGGGGCACTCATCAGCAGCAGCAATACCGATCCGCTTACGACCTTATCGAGCACCGGGACCGTCTACGCTTATTTTTCCCTGAATGAAAAGCAGCTGCTCAGCATGATGCAGCGGGTGCCGGGGACTACGATGGCAGAGAAAGTGTCCCGGATCCCGCCGGTCACCCTGGTGCTTGCCAACGGCGATATCTATCCCCTGAAAGGCAGCATGCAGACCGCCGGGGGAGCCATCGAGGCGGGAACCGGAACCGCGACCTTCAAAGCCGCCTTCCCCAATCCCCAGGGCCTGATCCAGAGCGGCGCAAGCGCTACGGTGCGTATCCCCAGAGTCGAGGATTCGGCGCTCCTGGTCCCGCAGACGGCTATTTACCAGCTGCAGGACAAGTCGTTCGTCTACAAGCTGACGGGCGGCAACAAGGTGATCAGCACCCCGGTCACGGTCCAGCCCACGGGAGATGGCAATTACGCGGTTGTGACGAGCGGCATCGGAGCCGGCGATGTCGTATTGCTGAACGGTCTGAACCTGCAGGACAGCACCGAGGTGAGGCCTGTGGCCGTAAATCCGGACAGCATCTTCAGCCATATGGACACCACTAACAGTCAATAGGGCATGCTAAAGCGATTCATAGAACGGCCGGTGCTCAGTACGGTAATCTCCGTGATTATCGTATTGCTCGGTATCATGGGATTGAGCAAAATGCCGGTGGCGCAGTATCCCAATATCGCGCCTCCTACGGTGCAGGTGTCCGCATCCTATCCCGGCGCCAATACCACCACGCTTATCAACAGCGTGATCATGCCCCTGGAGCAGCAGATAAACGGCGTCGAAGGCATGTCGTACATGACATCTACGGCCAGCAATACCGGCGCGGCTTCCATCAGCGTTTTCTTCGGCGTGAGCGTGGATCCCGACCAGGCCGCCGTAGACGTGCAGAACCGGATCAGTACGGTGCTCTCCAAGCTGCCCCAGGCGGTGACCCAGGCCGGAGTCACCGTACGCAAGCAGCAGAACAGCAATGTGCTCATCGTCGGCCTGTACAGCGAAGACAATCAGTATGACCAGAAGTTCCTGCAGAACTACGCCGCCATAAACCTCGTACCGCAGCTGCAGCGGGTAAACGGCGTGGGAGGAGCTTCCGTATTCGGCGGCGCCCTGACCTATGCCATGCGCATCTGGCTGCAGCCCGATAAGATGTCCACGTACGGCGTGCAGCCCGCCGACGTGACCAATGCGCTGAACGCACAGAACTTCAATGCCGCGCCGGGAAAGATCGGCGACAACGGCAACCAGGCATTTCAATATGACCTGACCTACCAGGGAACGCTGTCGGACCCCGGGCAGTTCGGGCGCATTGTCATCAGGACCCTGGGCAACGGGCAGTACCTGTACCTGAGAGATATCGCAAGGATCGAGCTGGGCACGCAGACCTATACCAGCGTCACGACCATCAACGGCAAGCCTGCCGTAGCCATCGGCGTGAGCCAGACACCGGGCTCGAATGCGCAGGAAGTGATCCTCGGGGCGCAGCGGGTGATTGCCGATGCATCCAAAGGCTTCCCCTCGGGGATGAAGAGCATGGAGCTGGTGAACATCAATAACTTCCTCAGCGAAAGCATCTCCAAGGTGCTGCATACGCTGGTGGAATGCTTCCTGCTGGTGTTCCTGGTGATCCTGATCTTCCTGCAGGATGTCCGTTCTACCATCATCCACGGCATTTCGGTTCCCGTCTCCATTATAGGCACGTTCTTCTTCCTGTACCTGTTCGGGTACAGCCTGAACCTGCTCACCTTGTTCGCGCTGGTGCTGGCCATCGGCATCGTGGTGGACGATGCCATCGTCGTGGTGGAAGCGGTGCATACGAAGCTGGAGCATGGCTATGCCTCGCCGCGCAAAGCCGCGATCGACGCCATGAGCGAGATCGCCGCCGCCATCGTTTCCATCACGCTGGTAATGGCTTCGGTATTTCTGCCGGTCACGTTCCTGGGAGGCTCCGCCGGGGTGTTCTATAAGCAGTTCGGGGTTACTCTGGCCATAGCTATCATGATCTCCGCCGTCAATGCGCTTACGCTGAGCCCGGCATTGGCCGCCATGTTCCTGAGGCCGCCTAAAGCGGGCGCCGCAGCTGGTGGAGGGGGGCTGCTGCAGCGGTTCAAGACAGGTTTTAATACCGGGTACGACCGTGTCATAGACAAGTACATATCGGCGGTGGGCGGCATCGCCCGGCGGAAATGGCTTGCCGTCGTGATCGTGCTGTTCTTCTCCGGTCTGCTTTATACGCTTGTCAGAAGCACACCCACCAGCTTTGTGCCGGCGGAAGATATGGGTACCATCTTCGTCAACGTGAGCCTGCCCGCCGCCGCCACCAAGGAGCGGG
>JASLDA010000127.1 GCA_030151745.1 Chitinophagaceae bacterium
ACAGCGACATAATCCTGGAAGACGAGGACGGCAGCAAGTACGTGATCGCCGCGCAAGGCCTGCGGGAAGTCGATGCCGCCATCATGAAGCGCTACGGTATCCGGGACCGGATGCGGCTTTAAGATCGAAGATTGAAGATTGAAGATCTGGGCTGATGTTGTAACATGATTGCGGGGCTGTATTATTTTTTGGTTTCCGGGCCTCCGTCGCGGAATGGGAAATGAGGCCTGAATGGCTTTGCCGGCGCGGGTTTCAGGACCGGCATCGTTTTTGTGCCGCATAATACATTGTAGAATTGACTGTCTGTCCTTTAACTTTTTTTGCAGGTTTTTTGCAGGATATCCGGCTATTTTTGGGAACGAGCGCTACGGGGCCGCGGTTTCAGCCGCGGTTCCATATTCATCTCTTTCACCGGTCGCGCCAGGCCTGATCAACCGGGCGGGCCACAAAATCAATCTGAAACGAACCATGAAGAAGCTTCTTTTGTCCGCCGCTGCTATCGGCTGTCTGTCCTTCGGCGCTGCCGCGCAAAACCGCACAACCGCAACTCCTGAGGTCCGCCCGGACCAGACTGCCCAGCCCGCCCAGACGGCGACGGAAGCGCAGCCTGCAGATGCGGTTGACCCGAACAAGCAGCTCAGCAATTCCGAGACTGCGACCCCGGCAAATGCACAGCCGGATCCGGCAGCTCCTGCCGCCGCACCGGCCGACTCTGAGAAAAAAGAGAACTGATCGCGGCATACCTGCTGCTGAATTGAAAGACCCGGCGCGAAAAGCGGCCGGGTCTTATTGTTTTACCGCTTCCATTTTCCCACCCGCTTGTAAAGCGGGTTGAAGACGGCGAGATAGATCCCGAATATGGCGAATCCCAGGAGGGCGAGGCCGATCTTCAGCCCCTGCTGTAGCGTGTAGCTCCGGAAGTTGATGAGATTGGCGAGCCTGCGGGAAAGCCGCCCGATCAGGTAAATCCCGGCTGCAAAAAGAACGGGCTTGGCGATTTTCCCGACCTCGACAGTTATGGGCGTGTCCCAGGACGTCCGGAGAATCGAGCCCAGCTTAGCCAGCCCCGCTATTCCCAGGCACGTCAGGAGGAACAGCACGGCAATGCGGAGCGTGCGGCTGAGCGCCCACAGCTTCATGGATACGTGCCTGCCTGCCGCCAGCAGCCGCTCGATCTCCGTGTATTGCTTGGGATCGGTAAGGGCCTGCTGTATGCTCAGGAATTTCCAGCCGGTCTCCAGGGAAGCGCTGTCGTTCATATTGCACTTCGGGTTCAGCTTCAGCTTCGCCTGGCACCAGCCGCTGTACATCAGCGCATATGCCTCCACATCGTGAAATGCATCCAGGTCGGTGCGGATCTCGGCCAGCGCGGCCTGCGCGCTGCGCAGGATACCGTAGTCCGTGAGCTCGTTCTTTTCAGGACAGTCATCGTAGATCTTCCGGACGGGATCCGTGCAGAACTTCCAGCTGACCGGCCTTTGCTGCAGGCCGTTCTTCAGGTGGAACACCTGCAGCGACGTGATCTGCGTGGTCGTGGCCCGCTCCTTGATGTCCTTGAACTGAAGCTCGCGAAGGCGCTCCTGGATGATGCTGTCGGCGCGGTAGA
This sequence comes from Chitinophagaceae bacterium, assembly GCA_030151745.1. Taxonomy (GTDB): domain Bacteria; phylum Bacteroidota; class Bacteroidia; order Chitinophagales; family Chitinophagaceae; genus UBA1952. Next base: position 1,607 of record JASLDA010000127.1, read on the forward strand.
ACACCGACAGGCTTGAAACGGACGCAAGGTTGTTTGTCGGGAGCTGGCCGCTGGCGTCGCTGATGATCAGGTTGGAGCACTCCGTCTCGAGCAGGGCGCCGATCCCCTGGTTGTCATGCAGGCCGCCGTCCGCCAGCTGCAGGTCCATATCCGGGTAAAGCTCGGTCATCGGCATGGGCTCGAACATCACGGGCACGCAGGAAGACGCGCCTACCGCGTAGCCCAGCCTGAAATTGCGGTACCGCTCTGCCGGCGCGTCGGCGTAATACATCCGGCGCAGCCTGGGCTTGGCGTCGATATCGGTCTGGATGCTGCCCGGCGGCTCGCCCATCCAGGTCGCGGTGAATTGCCAGTTGTGCCCCGTATTCATGCTGGTGGCGTTCAGCACGAGCTGCGGCACTTTATTTTCCCGCTGCCAGTTGTCGGTATTCATCGAGAAGCTCTCGCCGGGATTCAGCTTCGGAGAGATCAGCAGATCGGACATGAAGAGGCGGCCCTTGTTCTGCCGCAGCCGCTGCTCGTAGCGCCCGGACCCGGTAAATGCATTCTTGTTCCGGAAGATGGCTTTGTAGAGATGCTCCTCGTACAGCTCGCCCAGGCGGTGCGTGCGGGAATAGTGCTTTGAGAATACCATCTGCAGGTTCTTCAGCGGGTTGCTGAAGAGCCGCATCCGGAGATTCTTCTGGATCCCTTCCAGGAAATCCGTCTCCATCTCCCGCACCAGCGTTATGTAGTCCTGCTTGCCAATCTGGCAATCCGTTTTGGACTCCAGCAGCAGCTTCAGCTTAAGGTAATAGTAGGCGCCGATGATAGAGCCACCGGACACGCAGGAGAGCACTTCGATATTCTTCAGCTGATCTTCCTCGGCCAGGGCCGCCAGGACCCCGATATGGAACAAGGAGGCCCTGAATCCCCCGCCGGAAAGGGCCAGGCCTCGTTTGCTGTTGCCGCCGCCCTGGCGGTTTGCAGCGGCCGCCCCGCCCTTTGCCCCGGTCTCCCGCCGGAACAGGGAAAGACAATGGTTGATCCCCTCGCCGTCGATGTACGCCGTATGCAGCTTCGCGCGTTCCGCCGCGAGCGACCCGGCTGCGAGCGACCCGGCAAATTTCTGGCGGGTCAGCTGCAGGTAGGCAATCGAAAGCAGCTGCTGGTTGAACGAGCGGATCTCCCAGGGCTGGGCATCCTTGTCCCCGAGTATCTGGCCGATAAGCTGCGCCGCCTGATCGTAGTATCCCAACCCGAAATACGCTTCGGCTATAGTGGCCGGAATCCAGGAATGGTCCGGAGATACTCTCGCTGTGGGACGGATAGACCCGGAGCTGCGGACGAAGCGTCGAAGGATCAGCTGCCGCACTTCCGCCGCCTGGGCAAGGTCTTCCTCGATCCGGCGGTTGAACCCGGCAATACGGCCGAATTCCTCGATCTTATCGACGGCCGCCAGCTCGCAGATATACGCGTAGTTGATGCCGGTGTACCCAGAATCGTTGTGGACGTCTTCCAGGGTGTCGTCTGAGTGCGTCAAGATGAAGGTCTTCCAGCTCAGGTAGCCTTTCTTGTAATAGTGGCGCGCCAGCTGGATGTTGCGGTACTGGTGGTCGTACTGCCATTTGCACTTGTACACTGCGCCGGCGAGGCCCAAGGTCTCGCAGTTCGTGGTATCGTCCAGGTC
>JASLDA010000155.1 GCA_030151745.1 Chitinophagaceae bacterium
GCCGGCCCTTCAGCATCCAGGTCAACCTGGCCGAGGGCGCATACCGGGATAAATATCACAGCCTCTACCGGAACGACGGGGCTGCGAACTATGGCATCAGCACGATGCTCCGGCTGAGTCTGATGTATAAAATCCTCGGGCGATGAGGCGCGCTGTCCGGATCGCCTGCGGGCTTGTGCTTCTCGTCCTCGCGGCCTGCGGCAAAAAGGTCAACGGGCCGGTGCCGAATCCCGACAACAGGCGCATTGCCATCATCGGGCATGGCGGTATGGGAAACCCGGGGATCAACAACCCCTACCAGCTGAACTCCTTCAACGCTCATAAGAACGCTCTGGACGTGTACAGGCTCGACGGCGTGGAAACGGACATCCAGCTCAGCAGCGACTCGGCGCTGTTCATGATCCACGACGACTTCCTGGAGCTGCTGACATACTGCTCGGGTTGCATTGCGAACGCGGACTCTGCATTCATCTCCTCCTGCGGCTTCAGACCTGTAAGCAGCGGGCAGTTCCGGGCCGATCCCGTGACTCCTCTCTCATCCCTGCTGAATTTCGTGACATCAAGGCGAAACCGGGTCCGGGTCTTCCTCGATATCCATCCTCCTTCCACCTGCATACCGGATTCGGGACGGCGCAGCGTCTATTTCGGACGGCTGCTGCGGTCGCTCGGACGGCTGCTCCAGCAGTATCCGGTAGGCGACCGGATCTCCATTCAATCCGGCGACCGGGAGCTGTTATCTCAGGCCGAAACAGCTCTGCCTGGCATAGCGATTTACCTCGACTACTGCAAGTCGATCGAAGACGTCCAGTATGCAGTATCCCGTGGATACACCGGCGTAGCAGCGGAAACTACCGTATTCAGCGGGGAGCTCGTCGAAGCGGCGCATAAGGCGGGGCTGCTCGTGCAGCTCTACGACGCCGGCAGCGAGAACGATATCGTGGATGCGCTGAGCAAGTGGCCGGATTTCTTCCTGGCGGACAATGTAGTGCTGACCCAGCAGATCGCCGAAATAGTGAACGGAAACTGAGTTCCGCTTCCGTCTATTCAACAAAAGCCTCGAACGCGGATCATCGCTCCCTGCGGAGCCTCTTCCTGCACCTCTTCCGAGTATGGCTGTGAGAAGCCGCGCCCGGTCCCGGTGTTCCGTCCGTTTCTATTGAAAGCGGATTCGATCCAGCACACCAGCATCGATAGAATTTACCGGCGCATATCCATGTCCGCAGCGCCGGCGCGCCCGATTTGTTAATCGGCCGCCCTCGGAATACGGCTCCGGCAAGCCTGCTTTCCGAGCCTTCACCAGCCGTTAGCACCGGACTAAAAACGCTTTCCTTATGGCGTTCCGCGAAAGCCTCCGCGGGCTTTTAAACACTCGTTAATCAGGGTGGGAAAAGGCTGTTTTAAGGGCATGAAAGCTGCTTTTGAAGCCCCTTAACATGTCATTCGTTTTTCAGTCGAATTTATTGTCAGATGTTTGAACCGAACCAACCGAAACAGGCTGAAAGCTGCGCTCAGTGCGGGTTTCAGCCGATCAACCGGTTAATAAATCGTAAAGATGAACCAATTTTTACCCCTCCGGAACCTGTACCTCTTGTTAATCGCGCTCGGCAGCGTTTTTGCCGCGCAGGGACAAACGTACTGCCCGGTCAATATCAACCTCGAACAAGGCACCTTGGGCGGATGGACCTTTGCAACTGCGATCAACGGCGGTGTGCTTGGGCTCAGAAGTCTCAGCACGGTAAGCCCGATCAGCGGACGTCATACACTGACCTCGGGCGCCACCGTCGATCCCTATGGGAACTTCCCGATAGTCGATCCCGTGGGCGGCAGCTATTCCCTCAGAGTAGGCAACGACAATGTCAACGCGGAAGTCGACCGCGCTTCCTATAAGTTCACCGTACCGGCTTCGATCAATAACTACAGCCTGATCTACCGGTATGCAGTCGTATTCGAAAACCCGGCGCACGACGCGTCCGAGCAACCCTGGTTCAAAGTCCGGGTGTACGATTCCGCTACCGGCGCCACGATCAACTGTGCGAGCTTTACCTACATCTCGTCCGGCTCGCTGCCCGGCTTCAGTATAAGCAAGAAGTACGGCGCGTACGGGGGATCGATCGTTTACTACAAGCCCTGGTCTACCGCCAGCCTGAATCTCAGCGGCCAGGCCGGGAAGACCCTGGTGCTCGAATTCACCTCGGCAGACTGCAGCCTCGGCGGCCACATGGGCTATGGCTATGTGGACGTCAGCTGCGGCCTGTTCGCCATCAGCGCCAGCACCTGCGAGGCGACCAGCCCGCTGAGCGCCCCGCCCGGCTTCCAGACTTATACCTGGTACAATTCAAACTACTCCTCTATCGTCGGCTTCGGGCAGTCCATTACCGTCCCGACGCCCAGCGCCAAGACCCGCTACCACGTGGTTCTTACGCCGTATTCGGGCTACGGCTGTCCCGATACCCTGACTACCGAGATCTTCGGCTCGACCCTTGCCCTGAACGCGGGAACAAACGCAGCGGTTTGCAACGCTGCGGCAGTGAGCCTCAATCCGACCGTTACCGGTAATGCCGGTCCTTTCACATATTCCTGGACGCCCAGCAATACTCTGAGCTGCAGCTCCTGCCTCAATCCGCTTGCAAGCCCGACGACGACCACGAATTATACCATTACAGTTACAGACACCTTGGGTTGTGTGAAGCGGGATTCGATCCAGGTAAAGCCTGCACCGGTCGTGACAGCCAAGGCCAGCCCCGCCAGCTGCTTCGGCGCTGCGACCGGTAGCCTTTCCGCCATCGCATCCAACGGCACCGCACCTTATACCTACAGCTGGAACACGACTCCCGCCGGCAGCAATGCGACAGTGGGAAATGTAGCAGCCGGCACCTATACCGTCACCGCAACGGACGCGAACGGCTGTAAAGCCACCACTCAGGCTACCGTCACACAGCCCTCACGCCTTGTCGCCGCTATCAGCTCCATAGACAGCGTAAGCTGCAATGGCTCCGCAGACGGCCGGGCCACTGCAATCGCCAGCGGCGGCGCGGCTCCTTACACGTATCGCTGGAATACGACCCCGGCCAAAACCGGCGCCACCGCAAGCCAGCTCGCGGCAGCCTCTTACCTGGTTACCGTCACCGACAGCCTCGGCTGTATCGATACGGCACGGGCTTCCATCCCCCAGCCGCGTTCGCTGTCCATGAACCTGCAGCAGAGCGCACCTTCCTGCTACGGCGCTTCGAACGGCTCCGTCTCCGTCACTCCTGCCGGCGGCACCGCTCCGTACAGCTTCGCTATCGGCAGCGGCGCGTTCGGCAGCTCCGCAAACTTCAGCAATCTCGCGGCAGGCACATACACCATCCACATGCGTGATGCAAAATCCTGCGTGCTGGACAGTATTGTCACCATTGCCCAGCCCGCGGCACTTGCCCTTTCCCGGACGCTCACCCAGCCCCTGTGCTATGGCGCGGCGAACGGCCAGATCAGCATGAGCGCATCCGGAGGGACCGCCCCGTATCAATATGCGGTAAACACCGGCAGCTTCGGCAGCACCTCCATCGCAGGCAATCTCCCGGCAGGCAGCTACACGATCCATGTCCGCGACGCAGCCGGCTGCCAGACCGACTCGAATGCCGTACTCGGCCAGCCCCAGCCCCTGAGCCTGGCGCTCACCACAACGCAGATCAGCTGCTACGGCGGCAGCACCGGCGCCGCGGCGGCAGTCGCCGGCGGCGGAACTTCTCCGTACCAGTACGCCATCGACAATGGCTCGTTCGGCAGCAGCGCCCAGTTCAACGGCCTCGGCACAGGCCTGCACGTTCTTCACCTCCGCGATGCATCCGGCTGTACGAAGGACTCGTCCTTTAACATCACGCAGCCGACCGCGCTCGCCATGACGATCAGCAGCACCATCCCGGCCTGCAACGGCGCCGCAAACGGCCAGATCCAGGTCGGCGCCAGCGGAGGCACCGCAGCGTACCAGCTCTCTTTGAACTCGGGCGCGTTCGGGAACAGCACCAGCTTCAGCGCTCTTGCTTCCGGCACCTACGTCATCCATCTCCGCGATGCGGCCGGCTGCAGCCTGGACAGCACCATCCAGCTGCAGCAGCCGAACGCGCTCAGCGCAGCCTTTACCATCGCTCCGCCCAGCTGCGCAACGGCAAGCAACGGCT
>JASLDA010000175.1 GCA_030151745.1 Chitinophagaceae bacterium
GAGAGCAGCATGCAGGTGGATCTCTTCGACTCCGATGTCGTCGATGGCTGGAAGCAGGGATTCTACATGCTCCAGGTGGATCGCAACATCCGCAAGAAGAGCGATTATTTGCGGCAATGCGCCGAACTGATCATCTCCCACCTGATGGAGGGCGGCAAGGTCGAGGATAACGAGCAGCTCGCCGGGAAGCTGGCCGAGGTGAACGCCGGGGGAAAGATGCTTTTCGACTGGGTAAAGGAAATGACCGGCCGCCTGCTGAAAGACGGGAAGAAGGTCGGCCTGCTGGGCGGCGACCACAGCACGCCGCTGGGCTTTATCAGCGCCCTGGGCAGCGTCCATGAAGAGTTCGGCATCCTGCAGATCGACGCGCACGCGGACCTGCGCGAGGCCTACGAAGGCTTCAAGTACAGCCACGCCAGCATCATGTACAACGTGCTGCAGGAAGTTCCGCAGATGAAGCGGCTGGTACAGGTGGGCATCCGCGACTACTGCGACGAGGAGTTCGAGCTCATCAGGGACAGCAATGGCCGGGTGATGACCTTCTTCGATAAGGACATCAAGGAACAGCAGTACGAGGGCCGCTCCTGGAAGGAGCAATGCGACGAGATCATCGGCGCGCTGCCGCAAAAAGTCTATATCTCTTTCGATATCGATGGCCTGGATCCCAAGCTCTGCCCCAATACCGGGACCCCCGTGCCGGGTGGTTTCGAGGTGGAGCAGGTCATGTACTTGTTCAAGCAGTTGAAGAAGAGCGGCCGCGAGATCATCGGCTTCGACCTGAACGAGGTCAGCACCGGCGCCCACCCGCACGGCATCGACTCGATCGTCGGCGCCCGGGTGCTGTTCAAGATGTGCAACTTCATCCTGTAGGCGCGCGCCCGGCGCCGGTCCGGCCCTGGATAACTTATCGACGCATCAACTTCGCCAAACCCTAACTTGCCGCTCTGAATTCAATACCGGATTATGAGCGACCATTCCGCGATCCCGCATCCTGCGCCGGCAGCGCCGCCGCAGCCCGGTCGCAGGGACTTGCATAAAGCCTGGGCCATGTACGACTGGGCCAACTCTGCGTACAACCTGGTCATTACTTCAACCATTTTCCCGGCCTATTACGAGAGCGTGACCGGGGATGGCGTGGACGATACCGTGGATCATGTACGGTTCCTGGGTTTCGATTTCGTGAATACGGCGCTGTACAACTATTCCCTGGCGATCGCCTTCGTCATCGTCGCCGTCTGCTCGCCCCTGCTATCGTCCATCGCGGACAGCCGCGGCAACAAGAAGAGCTTCCTGCGTTTCTTCGCGCTTATGGGCAGCATCGCCTGCGCCGGGCTTTTCTTCTTCGACGGAGATCGCCTCGGGCTCGGACTCGGACTGTCGGTCGTCGCCTGCGTAGGCTATTGGGGCAGCGTGGTTTTCTATAACAGCTACCTGCCGGATATAGCGACGGAAAGCGAGCGGGATGCCGTCAGCGCGAAGGGCTTTTCATATGGCTACGTCGGGAGCATCATCCTGCAGCTGATCTGCTTCGTGTTCGTGCTGAAGAACGATCTGTTCGGCATTACGAAAGGCTTCGCATCGCAGCTTTCCTTCCTCCTGACCGGGCTTTGGTGGCTGGGTTTCAGCATCATTCCGCTGAAGAAGCTGCCTGCGGGCCGCGGTTCCCGCCGGAGGGGGCAGAGGCTTTCTCAAGGTTACAGCGAGCTGCGTAAAGTCTGGAACGAGCTGAAGCATATCCCGGTGCTGAAGCGCTACCTCGCAGCGTTTTTCTTCTACAATATGGGCGTGCAGACCGTAATGCTGGCCGCGACGCTCTACGGTAAAAGCGAGCTCGGCATTCCCACGGAGAACCTGATCGTCGCCATCCTGATCATTCAGCTGATCGCCATTCCGGGCGCCTGGCTGATCTCGAAGGCCTCTGCCGCATTCGGGAATATCAGCGCGCTCATTTTCTGCGTGCTCATCTGGATCGGGATCTGCATCGCCGGCTACCGGCTGCCCGCGCATAACCCTCCGGCCTTCTATGCACTGGCCACCGTCGTGGGCTTCGTGATGGGCGGCGTGCAATCGCTGAGCCGTTCGACATACTCGAAGCTGATGCCCGAAACGGAGGATACGACCTCGTACTTCTCTTTTTACGACGTCACGGAAAAGATCGCTATCGTCATCGGGATGTTCTCCTTCGGCTTCATCCAGGAAACCACCGGCAGCCAACGCTCCTCCGTGCTGGCGCTGACGGTATTCTTCGTCATCGGCCTCGGTCTTTTATTCTACACCCGCGCCGCGCTCAGCCGCCGCAAAACCGCTTTGCTATGAAACTTCATACGATAAATACCGGCCTGTTCAAGCTCGACGGCGGCGCCATGTTCGGCGTCGTTCCCAAATCCCTCTGGAATAAGGCCAATCCCGCCGACGAGCACAACATGTGCACCTGGGCCATGCGCTGCCTGCTGATCGAGCACGGCAACTACCGCATCCTCGTCGATACCGGTATCGGCGACAAGCAGGACGAGAAATTCTTCAGCCGCTACTACCTGCACGGCGAGGACACCCTGCTCAAGAGCCTCGCCGCGATCGGCTTCCGGCCGGAAGACATCACCGACGTCTTCCTGACGCACCTGCATTTCGATCACTGCGGCGGCGCCGTCCGCAGGGACGCGGAGGGCAATCTGGTGCCGGTCTTTCCCAAGGCGCTTTACTGGAGTAACCACGAGCACTGGGCTTCCGCGCTCAGCCCCAACGACCGTGAGAAGGCCTCCTTCCTGAAGGAGAACATCCTGCCGATCGAGCAGCACGGCCTGCTGCGGTTCGTGGAGGGCGCCGACGGCGCGGAGTGGCTGCAGGACTTCCGGGTGCGTTATGTCAACGGCCATACCGATGCGATGATGCTGCCCCAGATCCGTTTCAACGACCGGACGCTGCTGTACTGCGCCGACCTGCTGCCGAGCGTGCACCATATCAGCATGCCCTGGGTGATGGCCTACGATATGCGGCCGCTGGAGACCATGAACGAGAAGAAGCGCCTGCTCCGCGAGGCCGTCGCCAACGACTGGACGCTGTTTTTCGAGCACGATCCTCTCGTCGAATGCTGCAGCCTGGAAGAAACCGACAAGGGCATCCGGGTGAAGGAAACCTTCACGCTCGCAGAGTTTATCCGCCGGACTGCCGAAGCTTCAGGCGGGGAGGGAGCGGAAAGCAATTAAGTCAGTCCCGATACCGGCGGCGAACGCCGGCCGGAGAGGAGCTATCCACTTGCTATTCAAGGAATAATAGCGAGCGGACGCTGTCATTTTGTCTATTCCTTCAGAACTGGCAAATTTCTTGACAGTACTTTTGCAGCATGTTTAAAAAACGTGGTAAGATGAGCGAAACCCAGAACGAAAACTTGGATCAGAATCCTACGGCCAATCCTACGGAAGAGCAGCTGGCCCAGGGACTCAATACAGACGAAAACCGCGCCGGACTGGAAGGTCTGGATGAGTTCAATACCGAGGACGGCGACAGCAAGACCCAGCAGGAGCTGGGCGAGATGCGCGACAAATACCTGCGCCTGGCAGCCGAATTTGAAAACTACAAGCGCCGTACCAGCAAGGAACGCCTTGAGCTGACCCAGACCGCGGGCCGGGATATCATCCAGTCTCTGCTCGAGGTGGTGGATGACAGCGAACGCGCCGCCAAAGCGCTGGAAAGCACGGACGACGTCGAGCAGATCCGCCAGGGCGTAATGCTGGTGTTCAACAAGCTCCGCTCCATCCTGGGCAGCCGCGGCCTGAAGCAGATGGAAGCCGCCGGCTCCGACTTCGACCCGGAAATGCACGAGGCCATCAGCGAAGTTCCCACCGGGGACCCGTCCAAGGCAGGCAAGGTCATCGACGTGATCCAACCCGGCTACTACCTCAACGACAAGCTTATCCGCCACGCGAAGGTGGTAGTTGGAAAATAATTTGTGAATATGCGAATTGGTGAATTTGAGACTGACCTGGGTTACAGGTGCGAGATTCGCTGATCGTCTGCGATAAAAGCAAGAGTAAATAAATATATGAATTGGTAGTATCGTGATTGTATGGGGCTCGTCGCAGGGCGAGCACAAATTCGCGTATTCACAAATTCACCAATTAAGATATCATGTCCAAGCGAGATTATTACGAGGTGCTGGGCGTTTCGAAGGGCGCAAGTGCCGACGAGATCAAGAAAGCGTACCGCAAGATTGCGATGCAGTTCCACCCGGACCGCAATCCGGGCGATAAGGACGCGGAAGAGAAGTTCAAGGAGGCTGCGGAGGCCTATGACGTGCTGAGCACGCCGGATAAGAAGGAGCGCTACGATCGCTTCGGGCATGCCGGCGTGGGCGGCGCAGCCGGTGGCGGCGGCTTCGGCGGCGGCTTCGGCGGCGGCATGCGGATGGAGGATATCTTCCAGAATTTCGGCGACATTTTCGGCGGCGGCGGCGACGATATTTTCGGTTCCTTCTTCGGCGGCGGCGGACGCGGCCGGCAGACCGGCGGCGCACGCGGCTCCAACCTGCGCGTGAAGCTGAAGATGGACTACAGCGAGATCGCCAACGGCGCTTCCAAGAAGATCAAGGTTAAGAAATACGTCGGCTGCAGCACCTGTAACGGGAGCGGGGCCAAGGATAAGAACTCGGTGCAGACCTGCCAGACCTGCGGCGGGCAAGGCCAGGTGCGCCGTGTTCAGAACACCTTCATGGGCCAGATGCAGACCGTGACGACCTGCCCGACCTGCCATGGCGAAGGCCAGACCATCACCGCGAAATGCGGCTCCTGCAAGGGCGAAGGCCGCGTCTACGGCGAAGAGACGGTGGAGCTGCAGATTCCGGCCGGTGTGCAGGAAGGCATGCAGCTCAGCATGGGCGGCGGCGGCAATGCGGGCGAGCGCGGCGGTCCTCCGGGGGATCTGCTCATCCTCATCGAGGAGGAAAGGCACCCGCAGCTGAAGCGGGCCGATATGGACGTGGTCTACCAGCTGCACGTATCCTTCCCCGATGCCGTTCTCGGCACCCAGGTCGAAGTTCCGACCATCGACGGCAAAGCCAAGATCAAAATCCCGGCCGGTACCCAGAGCGGCAAGATCTTCCGCCTGAAGGGCAAGGGCTTCCCCGCATTCCAGTCCTACGAGAAGGGCGACCAGCTCGTGGAGGTCGCCGTCTGGAGCCCGCAGCACCTGAACAAGGAAGAAGTTGCGATGATGGAAAAGCTGCGCGATGCAGCGAACTTCCAGCCGTCGAGCGATGCCGGCTCGCACCGGGAAGAGGAAAAGGGATTCTTCGGAAAGATAAAGGATGCCTTCAGCTAAGCGAAGGCACTTATGCAGATAGTATCAGGCCGCCCCGGCATCCGGGCGGCCTTTTTCGTAGCCGCCGGTGACATAGGAAGGTGGAGTAAGTTCCCGCTGTCCACCGCCTCAATGACCGCTGCGCACAAGGCCGGCGCTGCGGACGCAGGCAGGGAGAATACGCGGGGCCGGGGCTTCAGACGTTTTTTGTGCGATGCATATCTGAACCGCATTTATTTTTGCACGTTTTTTCAGCAGCACGAGGAATGGCCATTAACAGAAAACAGAGCATAGCGGACGCCGCCGAGCAGCTTTTTGCAGCCCGGGGTTACGAACAGACCTCCACCCAGTTGATCGCCCGGGGGGCCGGTGTTTCCGAAGCTCTGATCTTCAAACATTTCGGCACCAAGGACAAGCTGCTCGAGAGCCTGATCAAGAACGGCTACCGCCGTATCGTGGCCCGTGACAGGGGGATTCTTCCCGCCAAGGGAGAAGCTCTGGATTTCGTGCGCAGCCTGCTGGACCTGCCGGCACGGCTGGTGGCCGAAGAGCCGCTATTCTGGGAAATGCAGTACCGCATGATCGATATGCCGGTTTCGCTGAACGAACACGTACGTTTTCTGAAGCCGGTCAACACCCTGTTGTCCAAAGCATTTACCGAGCTTGGGTACGAGCATCCTAAGGACGAGGCGCAGCTCCTGCTGCTGCTCATCGATGCGCTCTGGAAGCAGGAAGTGGTGCAGGGCATCGGCAGCACCCATGCGCTCAGCGAGCTCATGAAGCTGAAATACGAAGACCGTCGCAAGCACTGAGGCGACTAAAGCCCTGTAAGGGCGTAACTATCCCCCCGGGCAAAGCCCGGAGGGTAAAATTCGAAGGAAGGAAGTACGCTAGGAAAGCCGTTCCAGTGCGGCTTTCAGCTGGCTCAGCATCGCCGGGATGCCGTCTATATCGCAGGTGCCCACACTCAGGCGATACCAGGGCGAGGTCTTGTCGGCGCCGAAGGCGTAGAACGGCACTACGGCCAGCTTGGCTTCGCTGAGCAGATAGTTCGTGACCTCTTCCTGGGTCTTCAGCTCGCCGGCGGGACCGGATCTCCCTACGAGGTCGAATTTGATAGTGAGATACAGCGCAGCCTGGGGCGCAATCGCGTCCACCGGGTGGCCTTCGGCTTTCAGATCGGCGATGCCCCGGTAGATCGCGTGGAGCCGGGCTTCCAGTGCGGCTTTGATCCGGCCGATGTATTTGTTCACCGCGGCCGTATCCCCCAGGAAGCGCGCCGTGGCCACCTGCTCGGCCATCGGGGCCCAGGCGCCGATATGCGTAAGAAGTGCCTTTACCTTCGCGATCAGCGGCGCCGGCCCGAGCGACCAACCTACGCGGACGCCCGTCGCCGCGAAGCACTTGCTGATACCGTCGACGAATACGGTGTAGTCCTTCATCGCAGGACGCAGCGCAACGGGGTTGTAATGCACGGTATCTCCGTAGGTCAGCGTGCCGTACATCTGATCGAACATCACGTACAGCTTCTTCTCGGTCTCGGTGCGCTTTTCATTTTCCGCGAGCACCAGGTCGCAGATTGCTTCGAGAGATTCCTTGCTGAGCGTCGTGCCGGTTGGATTCTGGGGCGTGCAGAGGCAGAGCAGGGTAGCGCCGGCGAGATGCGGGGCGATATCTTCCGGCAGCGGCATGAACGCATTTTCCGGCGTGGCGGGAATAACGCAATGCTCCCCGCCGTTCATGTGGACATAATGGTTGTTGTTCCAGGACGGAACGGCATAGATGACCTTGTCGCCCGGATCGACCAGCGTCTTGAATATCGAATAGATCAGCGGCCGCCCCCCGGAGGCGATCTGGATTTCATTTTCCTTGTAGTCGATGCCGTAGTATTCCTTTACGAATGCAGACACCGCGCTGCGCAGCGCGCCCACGCCGTCGGCAGGCGGATAGCTGGTATATCCCTCGTCGTATGCCGACTTAATTTCCTTTTCAAGCCCTTCCGGGATCGGGAAATATCTGGAGTCGAAATCGCCGATCGTGTAGTTGTAGATCGATTCGCCGTTGCGGACGCGTTCGTTGATCAGGTTGCCCAGGCGGACGATTTCGGAGCCGATAAGCGTTTCGGCCAGCTTGCTAAAGGTGCTCATGCTTACAATTAGAGAAATTATTTCTTGATCGGAGTAGAAAGATAAATAGTCGGCTCCCGCGGATAGCTTCCATGCTCCCGGGGCCTGGAATGAGTCGGCAAGTTCCGGCTTTTAAACCGCGTTCCGGCTGGCGTTGATAATTCCGAATGAGCATCGGATGATCAGCTTTTCCAATGCAGGATCCGGCTCCCGGGTATTGCGCAGCTCTTCCAGGGCATATTGCTGAATGGTGAGCAAGGGCAGCACGATGCGGTCGCGGAGCTCGATGGATGCCGCGCTGACCGGCTGCGCGCTCATCAGCCCGGAGCCGCCGGTCAGCTTCAGCACCTTCTCCTGGGTCAGGTTGAATTCATTGTAGACCTCGTTCCAGATGGTGCTGTACCGCGGATCCTCAGCCAGGTAGCGGGTGAGCGGGAAGAAGCATTTCTTCATCGCCATTTCGCAGTTGTCGATCAGGGTACGGAAGTAGGCGCTGTTGGAGTAGAGGTGCAGCACTTCGTCCCAGCGGCCCGCTTCGTCCATGCTATTCAACGCGGCGCCGACTCCGTAGAAGCCCGGGACGTTCTGTTTCAGCTGGCTCCATGCTCCCACGTAGGGTATGGCCCGCAGGTCTTCGAAGCGAAGCTGGCCGTCGCCGTTGCGCTTGGCCGGGCGGCTTCCGATATTGGTGTCGGCATAAAACCGCATCGGGCTCACCTCGTTGAGATATTCGAGGAAGCCCGGCTGCGCCTTGAGCGCGGCGTAGCTCTTGTAGCTGATGTCTGCGAGCTCGCCCAGCAGCTCGTCCTCGGCCTCGCTCAGTGTCGGGCCCGCCGCAGCCCGCATACGGCCGGCGATGCCGGCGGCCAGCAGCTGCTCGATATTGTATTTAGCCGTCGCGACCGTGCCGAACTTAGAGGAGATCGTTTGTCCCTGGATCGTGAGCTGGATATCGCGGCCTGCGATATTGCTGCCCATCGATGCGTAGAATCTCTGTGTCTTGCCTCCGCCCCGGGCGGGCGGTCCGCCGCGCCCGTCGAAGAATGCGATGTCGATATGCTGCGCCCTTGCGATTGCCGTCAGCGCTTCCTTGGCCTTGTAGATCGCCCAGTTCGCCATGAGGTAGCCGCCGTCCTTGGTGCCGTCCGAGAAGCCCAGCATGATGGTCTGGCGGTTGCCGCGGCGCCGGAGATGCTCCCGGTACACACGGTTCGAATACAGGGATTCCATTACTGCGCCGCAGGCTTCGAGGTCGTCGATCGTCTCGAACAGCGGCACGATGTCGATGCTCAATTCCTCCACCTTCCAGCCGGACAGCAGGAACAGCGCGTACAC
>JASLDA010000221.1 GCA_030151745.1 Chitinophagaceae bacterium
TACCAGACTATGAAAATCCTAAAGTACCTCGGACTCGGCCTGCTGTGCCTGGCCGCGATCCTGCTCATCACCGCGGCGTTCCTGCCCAGGCATTTCCATACCGAGGCCAGCGCGGTGGTGAACAAGCCGGTAAGCGAAGTGTTCAGCTACGTCCGCTATCTCAAAAACCAGGACGAATTCAGCTACTGGAATCTCCAGGATCCTTCGATGCAAAAAACCTACACCGGCACCGACGGCACGCCGGGAGCTACTTATTCCTGGAACAGCCAGAACGAAAACCTCGGCCAGGGCACGCAGACGATCAAGAGTCTCGCCGAAAACCAGCGACTGGATATCCGCATTAATTTCATCAAGCCGTTCGAGAACGAAACCGAGGCCAGCATCACTACCGCCGCCGCGGGCCCATCCAGCACTACGGTCACCTGGGCCTTCGACGACGATATGAGCTGGCCGATGAACCTTATGCCTTACGCCTTCAACATGAAGAAAACCCTGGGCGATATGCTCCAGACCAGCGTGGACAACATCAAGAAGAATCTGGAAGCCGGGCACTCGTAAACGGGCAGCCTGGAACGCTGCGAGGCACCGGGAAAGCCGGCAACTTGTATTTTTTTGACAAAACCCGGATTTACAAGGCCGAACGCCCTGATTCCCCCGATCTTTGGACGCCGGGCACCAGCCGCCGGCCGTGACTTGCCGGGCAGGCGCCCGATGACTTAGCAACATGAAGGATCAATTAAACAAGCTGAAGCTGCGCGACTGGACGGAGACCCGCGCCCATAGCAGCTGGCAGATTTTCAAGATTATGGCCGAGTTCGTGCAGGGCTTCGAGACGCTCGCCAAAATCGGCCCCTGCGTTTCCATCTTCGGCTCAGCACGCACCCAGACGGGACATAAGTACTACGAGCTCGCCGTCGAAATCGCCAAGCGCTTCGCCGAGGAAGGCTTCGGCATCATCACCGGCGGCGGACCGGGCATCATGGAAGCCGGCAATAAGGGCGCCAGCCTTGCCGGGGGCCGCAGCGTCGGCCTGAATATAGAGCTGCCTTTCGAACAGCACAGCAACCCGTTCATCGAGCGGGGCAGCAGCCTGAACTTCGACTATTTCTTCATCCGCAAGGTGATGTTCACCAAATACAGCCAGGGCTTCATCATGATGCCCGGGGGCTGGGGCACGATGGATGAGTTTTTCGAAGTGGCTACCCTGATCCAGACGCGGAAGTTCACCCAGACGCCCATGGTCTGCGTAGGCTCGTCCTATTGGAGCGGGCTCTTTGCCTGGATGCGCGAAGTGATGCTCGAAGCCGAAGGCAATATTTCTCCCGGAGACCTTGAAATGATCCGGATCTTCGACACCGCCGATGAGGTGATCGAGTACTTCCGGGATTTCTATACCCATAACAAGCTGGGACCTAACTTCTAGGGCTGCCAGCGCCCCACTTCCGCAACTCCCCTTCGCGGAGAATCCCCCAATCCGCTTAATAAACGTCCTACACGATCCATGCACCATCTGACCTCCTCCGCGATCAACGACTATTCCGAGTCCATGACCACCCCCGAGCCGGGGCCGCTGGCGGCGCTGAACCGGGAAACACAGATGAAGGTCGAGCAGCCGGTCATGCTGAGCGGGCACCTGCAGGGTGCCTTCCTGGCAATGACGAGCCGGATGATCAGGCCGCGGCGGGTGCTGGAGATCGGCACCTACACCGGCTATTCCGCCATCTGCCTGGCCGAAGGGCTCGCGGAGGACGGCAGGCTCCATACCATCGATATCAACGAAGAGCTGGCCGGCATGCAGCAGCGCTACTGGATGGCCTCGGGCCTGCAGGACAAGATCGTAGCTCACGTGGGACTGGCCGATACGGTCGTTCCGGGCCTGGACGAGGCCTGGGATCTCGTGTTTATCGATGCCGACAAGGTCAATTACGGCCGCTATTATGATCTGGTTATCGAAAAAGTACGGCCCGGCGGCTTTATCTTCGCAGACAATGTGCTGTACCACGCCGAGGTGCTTCTGCCCCAGCATGAGCAAAGCCGGAACGCCAGGGCGATGCACGCATTCAACGAGAAGATCAAAGCGGATCCCCGCGTCCGGCAGCTGCTGCTGCCCCTGCGCGACGGGATCATGATGATGGAAAAGATTAGCTGAGAGACGGAGCCCGGCCTAATGAAATGACCATGCAGCGCAGCTGCGGAGCCACCTCCCTGCTGCAAGTGAACGGAACCGAGCCTGTGACATTCCGCACGGGCCCAACGAGAATGACACCCATGATCAAACAATTACTCCTGGCAACTGCAGTATTTGCCACCGTGGGCGCTCAGGCGCAACAATTATCCTACAACGAGCGGGCCCGCCAGTACATCGCGAAATATAAGGACTGGGCCCTCGAAGAACAGCGCCGCTGCGGCATCCCCGCGGCCATCACCCTGGCGCAGGGCGTGCTCGAGACCAGCGCCGGCAACAGTGAGCTGGCTACGGAAGCCAACAATCATTTCGGCATCAAATGCCGGAAGGAATGGACCGGCGAGACCTTTGCCCATGACGACGACGCGCCCCAGGAATGCTTCCGCAAATATCCCGACGCCCGGCAGTCATACAAGGACCACAGCGACTACCTGAAAAACAGCAAGCGCTACGCCTCCTGCTTCGCCCAGGACCTGAACGA
>JASLDA010000233.1 GCA_030151745.1 Chitinophagaceae bacterium
GGTCTCGGCGGGAAGCGCGTGCGGCCCGTCCTGACCCTGATGGCGGCCGAGCTCTTCGGCGAAATCCCGCCGGCGGCCTGGCACGCGGCAACCGGCATCGAGCTGTTTCACAATTTCACATTGGTCCATGACGATATCATGGACAAGGCTCCCCTGCGCCGGGGACAGCCGACCATCCATGCCCGCAACGGCCTCACCGCCGGCATTCTCTGCGGCGATGTCATGTGCATCGAGGCTTACGGCCAGCTCAGCCAGGTCCCCGCGAACCAGCTGCAGCAGGTGCTGCATATCTTCAATAAGACGGCGATCGAGGTCTGCGAAGGCCAGCAGCTGGACATGGATTACGAGCAGCGCAGCGATGTGACGGTAGACGAATACATCCGTATGATCGCGCTGAAGACGAGCGTGCTGCTGGCTGCGGCGCTTAAGATCGGAGCATTGCTGGGCGGGGCCACGATAGGCGCAACGGACAGGATCTACGAGTTCGGCAAGAGCCTGGGCATCGCCTTCCAGCTCCGGGACGATTACCTGGACGCATTCGGCGACCCGGAAAAAATAGGCAAGCAGGCCGGCGGCGACATCCTCGCAGACAAGAAAACCTATCTCCACCTGAAGGCGCTGGAGGGGCTGGACCCCGCCGGGCGCCTAATGCTGGATGGCCTGCAGGGGCAGCAACCCGGCAGCAAAGTGCAGACCGTCCAGGACCTGTTCCGCCGCGCCGGCGCCGATCTGCGCTGCCTGGAAGCGATCCGGCAGTATTCGGATGCTGCATTCGAGGCCCTGGAAGCCCTGCCGGTCCAGGACAGACGCAAGGTTCCGCTCCGCACCCTGGCAAGCCAGCTCCTGGAGCGCGAGGCATGAGGAAGCACGGGCCCGGGCGCAAACAGCGATATTATTATGCGGCAGCCATGAGCGGCGGCAGCGATACAAACAAAGGCTAAAGATTATGAACTACTGGCTCGTCAAGTCCGAACCATTCAAATACAGCTGGGACCAGTTCGTGGCCGATGGCAGAACGACCTGGGACGGCGTGCGCAACTATGCCGCCCGGAATAATCTCCGCGCCATGGAAAAAGGCGACCAGGTCTTTTTTTACCACAGCAACGAAGGCCTGGAAATTGTCGGCATCGCCAAGGTGGTCAAGCCCCATTACCCCGATCCCACCGCCGGGGGCGATACCTGGTCCGTGGTGGACCTGGCGCCTGTCCGGAAGCTGAAAAGGCCGGTGACCCTGGCGCAGATCAAGACGACGCCGGCGCTGGCCGGGATGGATCTGCTGCGCCTGTCGCGGCTTTCCGTGGCCGCGGTAAAGCCGGAAGAGTTCGAGCTGATCCTGGAGATGAGCAAGCCATAGAGATACCGTGAATCACAATTCGGCAGATGAAGCCAAAACTCTTTATCGGTTCCTCGGCTGAAGGGCTGCAGATTCGTGCATGGATCTGCGACCAGGCGGATCACAGCCGGACCGGCAAGTCCTGAGCTGCCTGGCGAAAGCCAGGTATCCTGCAGGAAACGCATAAGCAAGAGCTGCTGCCCAAAGTCCGGATAGACATTTACAGCGCCGTTCAAGGTGTCACCTCCAATGGAGGTGACACCTTGAACAGGCCGCCCGGCTTCAGGGAGCGGTCCAGGACGTACCAGGTGGTAGGCTCGCCGTAGTGCGCCCGCCAGGAAGGGGCTGCATCGTAGGCGAAAATGCCGTCCAGGCGAAAGCCCAGCTTTTCCAGAATGCGCCGGGAGCCCGCGTTGCCGACGTCCGTCATGGCGTAGACATCGGTAAAACCCAGGGAATCGACGCCGTATTCCAGCGCGGCCTTCGCGGCTTCGCTGGCGTAACCCTTGCCCCAGAACCGCCGCGCGTGCCGGTAGCCGAAGTCGAGGTGATGGATATGCCCGTTCACGGCCTCGACCATGCGCTTGAAGCCGGTCCAGCCTATAAAGGTCCCGTCCTCCTTTAAAACGACGGCCCAGCGGCCAATACCATGCTCCGCGTATTGCCGGCGGATGAAGGCGATATTCTCGCGGCTTTGCCCGATATCGGTGTACGGATGGTTTCCCAGGAAGCGGTGCACCTCGGGATCGGAGTCCATATCGAACATAGCCTCGTCGTCGCCGTCCACCAGCTCACGGATAAGCAGGCGGGGCGTCTCTATAATTGCAGTGCCTTCATTCATGATGGGGGGGGTAAGATTAAAGCCTGGAAAATCAGGAAAGCCGGAGCTTCATCTCGTACTGGCTGAGATAGCTGCGGAGTCCCAGCGATTGCAGGAATGCATGCGTGCCCGCGTCTTCATCCACGTTGATCACGGCGAGCTCGGGCGATTGCTGCGCTGCGATATAGCCGAACAGGCTCCGGCCGATCCCGCGTCGCCTGCGGGACTTATCTACCGCGAACTGAAGCATGCGGCGCTGTGCCGGGTTATAGACAAGGTAGCCGGAAAGATGGCCGCCGACGAATGCGCCTACCGTTACCAGGTTCGAAAAAATGCGTGTCACCGCCGGCATTCCATTCTGCCAGGAAGGATGCCAGTCCCAGAACGCCTGCAGCTGGGGCAGCTCGGCTTGCTCCAGGAGCCGCAGCTCGATCCCCGCCGCCCCGCAGGCATCGAGGCGGCCTTTATAGCAGGCCAGCGTCCGCTGCCGCGTATAGCCCAGCGATTCGTAGACCTTCCCGGCGCGGTGGTTCGCAGTGATCACTTCCAGGTAGCAGTCCTCCACTCCCCTCGCCTTCAGCAGCGGCAGCAATACCTCGTACAGCTGCGTCGTCAGCCGCTGCCCGCGGTATGCGGGGACCACGCCCGTACCGGCATTGTATGCACAGGCGACGCCTTCGATCGTATCGATACCCGTCAGGATAAAGCCGGCCAGCCGCTCCCCGTCGAAAGCGCCGAGGGAAAGCTCCATGCGGATGCCCTTCGAAGGAAAGTCTGCGGCGAGCTGGCTCGCCCCGGCCTGCAAGGGAACCATATAGTCCGAAAACGCCAGGTTAAAGCAGGCGGCCAAATCCTCGAGCGTCGTTTGCTCAAGCGTGCGGATCCGCATCGGGCCGGCCCCCGCATGTATGGAGTTTCCGGCCTTATCCCATAGTGTATCACCCGGCATGCTTAAATATTTTCCGGTTAAATTATCAACTATCGGGAAAGTCCGGCGCTGTTCGCACCGGCGATCCCGTAGTTTACCGAACTATGATGGCTGGGCCTCCGATTTCCGGTATGTCGGCTCATTATACAGTAGGAAGCCCAGCTTTTGGTAGATCGGCTCTCCCGCCCGGGTCGCATGCAGCTCGAAATGCGTAATTCCCAGTTCCCGGCCGGTACGCGTAAGACGGCGCACGAGCTCGCTGCAGATGCCCCGCCCCCGGTACCCGGGCCGCGTGTACATGCTCATGATATATCCCGTCCTGCCGCTGGGGTTGCTGAAGTTGCCCGGGCGCCAGTTGACCGCCATACCGCCCGATCCGGCGATGATCCCCCCGCATTCCGCGAGCCAGCAGACATAGGCCTCGCGCTCCAGGCCTTCGGCCAGACTATCTCGGAGCTGCGGCCGCAGCTCCGAGACCCGCCCGGGCGGCGGCGGCCCCTGGAAAGCTTCAAGCACTTCGAGCCGGAGCTCAGTCACCAGATCGACATCGCGGGACGCAGCACGGAAATAACGGATCTCGTCCATATTCATTTTAAGATTAAGCGCCTGGGCTGTTCGAGATTCAAGGTGTCACCTCCAATGGAGGTGACACCTTGAATGCCTACCGCACACAACCAGGGGCTTCGGTTAAATAAAGCTTGTAGTAGATCATATCTTCCTCGACACCGTCAGGCCATCGCCGCGGCTCGCGATGCGAGTACTGAAAGCCGTGACGCTGGTTAGCCGCCTTCGATACGAGGTTGCCGGCCCGGTGACCGACGACCAGGCATGTAAGCCCCGCATCCCTGGCCCAGGCGATCCGTGTCTCATAAAGCCTTGACGCGAGGCCCCTGCCCCGGTAAGGCCGGCGGATATAGGACTGCGTGAGATATCCCTCCCCCGGCGTATCGGCCCTGCAGAATATGCTGGTCAGCCCGATAAGCACATCTCCGGCATACAATCCGAAGCAGGCGTTCAGCGGATCCGCCAATACCCGCTGCCAATGCGCATCGGGAAAGCCCGCTTCCAGCTCGTAGGAATTGCCGAAACAGCCCGGATCCCGGGTCAGCGCTTCCAGGCGAATGGTCTTGTAGGATTCCGGCTCGTCGGGACGGAATCTCCGGATAGTGAACTGCATAGTCCTGCGGCTCGGCGATTTCAGTTATGAGCCTGCTTGTCCGCGACGATGGCATAGACCAGCGGGAGCCTGGCGCCCATCTTCCCGACCCGGAACTTCCCCGGCTCAAACTCAACCGAGTCCCGGAAAATACCGTAGGGCGAATAGTCGTACTCGTTGAGCGCACGGATGTCAAGCCCGCGGCCGGCCAGGCTGTTCACGACCTCGCCGATGCCGTGATTCCAGCCGACGGATTGAAGCTCGATATCCGCGCCGCGATCGGCATAGCTGCCTTTCTCGGTTTCCAGGATCGGCCCGGCATTGAAATACGAGTAGGCCACGTTCGCGAAATCTTCGTCGAAC
>JASLDA010000236.1 GCA_030151745.1 Chitinophagaceae bacterium
GGGGATTTTAAATTCTAGTCTGGCTAAAGGGCCGTAGCCGCTGGTATCTGAGTGTGTATTCCGGGCATAAGCCCAATCTATCGCGTCAGTGGAGATTTGGTTTTTAAACCAAATCGTACCTGTCTTGGTCCCCAGCCAGGAGTTACCGTCCATGATTTTCACTGAATCCGGCATAATTCCTTGGATAGAAACGGTAGCGGCGAGGCCATAGAGCCTTATCACCGGAATATTGGGGTTGCCCAGACTCATGGGAATACTGACCGTAGAACCTGCGAGAACAACTGCCCTAGGGCTATCAAAAAATAAATCCGGCTGATTTGGATCCCGGTGCTGGGTTAGGGCGTCTTTACGATGTGTAAGGCTGTAATTGCTTGCGATAACCGATAGATCATTACTATCGACGATTCCGTTCCCGTCACAATCTGCATGCTTCAGATTAATACCGTTGATGAATGACCCAGCCCATGGCAGACAGGCCTGAGCTTGCCAAAGCGATGCGGCGCTGGCTCGCGACACTCCGGTATCGCCGTATGCGACGGCTACAGAAAGTGGGTCATACATATCCGCAACTCCGTCTGCATTCGCATCGCCAGCCCAGACACTGTCTGCCAGACATGAACCGACATTGACAAGGATGGTATATCCGGCGCCCCTTCGTACAGGACAGCTGTTGTTCTCCGCATAAACAGGGATGAGGAAATAGGGTGTGGTGGTAGTGTTAATCCCAGCTGGTGTGGTCCAACTGATCGTGCCCGCGCCATTCCCCGGGGCTGAAAAATAAGTAGTATTGAATGCTATTCCAGGAATAGCAGGCGGCGTGAATCTCAAGAATATGGAATCTGCTGCCAGGCTATCAGAGAAAGAGAGCGTCATACTATGCGATTGACCAGGGCAGCTGCGTACAATGAAATTTGAGGAACGTTGCGGAAAGGGAATTTTATAAAGGCTGTCAGTTATTGAGGTTGTAATCCAGTCGCGGACGAAGCTCCCTACCAAGATGCCATTTCTATACTCTGAAACCCGCATGGCCATTGTCGCATTATCGAGATTTGAAGAGTGAAGGATTAGAGTGCTTTTTGCCTGGTCTATGACGGCAAAGCCTGAGCCCCAGGGCTGACTTGGAGAATATCCAGGAAGATAGAAAGCCCCAATTGAGGAATCAATCATCGGTGCAATAAAATCATAGTGTATGCTATCACCGTCGATGTCAACATATGGCGCTGGTATGTAATTGACTGCGTTGTTCCTGATGGAATTGGGAGGACGGTTGCCAAGCACGGCACTGCTGTTAGGAGCGGTAGCGTTGTTTAGTCTTGCTTCCAGATATAGATTCGTTGTGGATTGGTTGACATAAATGTTGGCGGAAGAATTGCTCCGGCAGCATTCAGAATAGCTTATGATCCAGTCACTGCATGGAGCAAGTGTCATGGTGTCTGAAAATTCTATTTCGGTTGCCCTAGGTGCTCTGGCGTACACACTAAAGCAGCTGATAGGGCCAATTCCACAATGATATTCTTTGGGAGTATCCGCGACGGTTCTTGGAATAGTTCTGCTGATGTACGAGTTACAGCTTGCTGATTTTGCTTTAAGCTGGATCGTACTCAAATCCACATTTCCGATGGCTGTTCCCCTGCAATCATAATATAGGGTTGCATAAACCCGGTAAATGTTGCTGATGCCGGTATATTCATACTTAATCTGACCGCCAGAAAGGTGGGTGGCAAAAGATCTGGGACTTAGGAAAAAGAATAGGAGCAGTGATAAGCAGAAAATTCTCACGAAGGGCAGCAGGTTAGACGCATTAAAAGTAGTGTGGAGAGACTGTAACGCGAGTGTTCCAGAGTTATACCTTTTGAAACAATGGTGCTGAAGGTTGATTTCATAAGGCGTGCCATAGCGCTGCAGGCGCGTTTGATTTATGCTCCGAGCGCAAGCTTGGAGCATAAAAAGACTATATGAGTGAGCATCATCGATTTGTTTTTGGAAAGCTGAATTGAGCTCTTGCACGAGTTCGCGCTTTATTGGAATGCTTGCCAGATATGTTGCATTTTATATCCTAATCTATGGAGCCTGGCCCGGGCCCTGCAGCCGCCTCCAGCGTCAGCCTGACCCTGCATCCTTCGTCCGGGGCCGAGTGGATTTCCAGCCGGGCGCTCAGCAGGTCGGCCCGCTGGGTCATGTTCTGCAGGCCGAGCGTCCGGTGCTTACCGGGGAGCGTCTCCATGGAGAACCCGACCCCGTTGTCGGAGATCTCCATATAGAAGCTCGAGGGCCGGTAGTTCAGCAGGACCTCGAGACGGGAGGCGTCGGAGTGCTTCATGGCATTGTGCAGCGCCTCCTGGGCGATCCGGAATATGAGCAGCTCCGTATCCGGTGCCATCGACCGGTACCGCCCTTCCACCCGGAGGCGGCAGTCCGTCTTTTTGGTGCTCTGGATGTAGCTGAGCGATTTTTGAAGCACCTCATGCAGGCCATGCAGCTTTATATAGTTCCCGTTGAGGGTGTACGAGGCATTTCTCAGATCGTTGGAAATATGCGACAGGATGGACTTGCCGTTTGCAAGCATATTCAGGCGCTCGCCTTCGCTTCCCGATTCTTCCGCCGCCTTGAGGTGCATCATCAGAAGATCGATCTGCTGCGATACATTGTCGTGAATCTCCCTGGAGATATGGGCCATCGCGCGCTCCTGCTCTTCCAGCCGGGTCACCAGCAGCTGATGCCTGTGCTCCCAGTCCATCTTTGCCATTTTCGCGCTTGCTTCCTGCCGCCTCCGGCGATGGATGAGAACGTACATCACGATGAAGAACAGGAAGACCAGGAACATCACCGTTCCTGCCAGGAAGACCGGGATGATATACTTATCGGATAGCATCCTGCCGCTTTAAATGGAGGTGATGCAGGAGGATGACCGTTCCTATCGCCGTGTAGGTGACGATGTTCACAAGCCTGATGGCGATATGGATCCGGGGAAGGGCCGCCTTGCTGTAATGCGCGAAGTATTCGTAGAGTCCCCAGAGCAGGAATGAGGTGGACCAGAAGAAGACGAGGCTCGCGGCTATCCACAAGTGCGGGCAGCGGAGCAAGGCCGGACCGGCATTCTCTTCCTCCCGCATGAGCATGGAGCGAGCGAAGGAATAGAGGGACATCGAGATGATCGTTATCCCGGCGAAGAGGATGAAGTAGCTGTGGACCTGCCGCAGGGACTGAAAGAGCAGGCCGTTGGCTATCCCCAGCGTCACGCCGGTGAGCCCGATCCATATCCCGATGCGGCGGCGCCTGAACGTATCGATGCTGAAGTTGAAATAGAGCGAGAGAAACAGGAACTGCGCCAGGAGGAAAACGTTGTACAGGGGAAGATTGCTGCCACGGGCATATGCCAGGAAATAGGCACCCCCTTCAACGAAGAAGGTGATGCCTAAAAGCCATGTCAGTATTTTGAACGCAATGTCCGATCTGCGATAAAAGGCCGAGCCGCAGCAGAGCGCGTAAAGCATGCTCAGGTAGCAGAGAAAGGCGAAGAATGAAATGGCCACACGATGATTAGTTTGGGAGGCGGTCGCTCGCCGCCGTTCCGCTTTTCGGGCAATTTTCGGGGCATGGCATGCTGTAGTCCATGACGCGGTTGCCCGGGGCGTAGATATAGTTGCCATCGTCGCCGTAGCCGGCCAATACCACAGTCAGCGCATCGCCGTTGTAGCCGCAGGGCTGCCCGAAGCGGCCGCTCCGTATATGGTCGGCGCTATGAGCCAGCATAAGCTTCAGATGCGAGATTTGCTGCCCCCGACCGTACGTCAGGTACTGTCTCAATGCATTCGCGTCGATGATGAAGGATCGCACATTGCTGTCTTCAGACTGATAATCGATGCTGGTCAGGTAACTTTTGACCAGCGTGTCGGCCGAGGCGGCGGAGATGAACGGCTTATCCCAATTTAAACTGGCCTTGTCGGAATTGCGGGAATTCATGTCTCTATCGGCCTCCCGGCATGCGCAGCAACCAAACAGCATAGCGGGAACGAACAGGAAATTCATCGGTTTTTTCATGGTATATGGAATTAGAGGGAATGCTTAACTGGAATTAAAATGGAAATACTTAGCCTGCGCCCAGGCCCGAGTCCGTAAATGAGGAGGGGACCAGGCCGTAGCTGAGCCCGCAGATCACCAGGCCGGCGCGGTTCTGAACTTTGAATTTCCTGAATAGCCGGTCCCGCGTCCAATCGGCGGAGCTGATCGAAATACCCATTTCCTCGCTGATCTGGCTGTAGCTCAGGTCGCTGCAGCACAACTTCAAAAACGCGGCTTCCTTGTCGGTCAGCGTCGGGATCACGGCGTCCCCCTTCCGGAGCGCATTCAGAAATTGCGCATTCACGGAGTCCGAGCGGTATGTGCCGGTCTCGTGCACGGCTTGAATGGCGGCCTCCACTTCGGAGGGACTTGAATTTTTAAGCAGGTAGCCGTTTGCCCCGGCCATCATCATCTTCACCTGGTAGTAGTCGGTGTTATGGCCTGTCAGGACCAGGATCTTGATGCCGGGCCACCGGCTCCGGAGCTGCTTCATGGTTTCGAAGCCGTCCAGGTACGGCATGAAGATGTCCAGGATGACTACGTCCGGCAGCTTATCCAGCGCCGCCAGGCTCCGGATAAGATCCTGCCCGTTCCGGGAGTCGAGCATCACCTGGATTTTATTCCGGCTGTTGAGCAGCGAGCAAAGCCCGGCCCGCATCATATCATGGTCGTCCGCGTACGCGACCTTGATGGGATAATCCACTTTAGTGTTCATAATCCTTGTTTTATAAGTATCAAATAGCTAAAGTACAAGGACGGCCAACATCAAACTAGTGGGTAATTCATTGTTTATCACAGGTTTTTTCCTGTTCCGCGCCGCGATCCCGCAGACCGGGCGGTCGTCCGGGTGAGTGAAAGCCGGTGGCACGTCCGTTCGGCCCGGGGCTACACGCAAAAGCCCGGGGTTCACCCGGGCTTCGACAATTTCTGAGGGGCTTATTTCCCTTTCCGCAATTCCCGGATCAGCGCATCCTGCGCAGCGGTCGCTTCGTCCTTGGCTTGCAGCGTTTCCTCGCCGGCCATGGCGACCGCGTTTGAGACGTTCATAAGAACATCGTACAGCTCGATCATTCCTTCGAGCGGGTTACCATTGCTGACTGTATCATGCTGCCCGCCGTGGTTATTTATCGTGCCGTCTTTATGGTCGAAGCTTTTCAGCTCCTCGACCGTGATGCCCAGGATCCGGGCGGCCTGCCCGAGCCGGTCTTCTGGGATCCGTTTCCTGTGTTCCATTTTCGATACGTTCTGCTGGACGATACCCAGGGCTTTGGCAAGGGTAGCCTGCTTTATTCCCTTCATTCGGCGGAGGGCGCGGATCTTTTCGCCAAGATGCACTTCGTTTTCCATGGAGTGAATTAATTGACCTGGAACCGGCAGGGAGTAAAATACTCGTACAGCCTGCGTTTTTTACTTGCCTTACACTGTTGCTGCATCGAAGATAAAGCTATTGATTTGCATTGTGTAGTTCGCGATCCTTCAAAATATCTGAAGCATTCGCTTTGAATCTTGCTCCTGAAGCGTAGGAAATTTCGAGCCGGCAAGACGATAAGGTGGATGCCTATGCTCAGAAGAGCGTGGGCTCCCTTATTTGCTGGCAAGGCTTCCTACGGCCTCAGGTGCATTTAAAGGTGAGCTCACGCTCTTCTACCCTGTAGCGCACCTTCATCGGATTCTCAGCAGTTTCTCATATGCAGGCAGGTTCGCTGGATCCGTCTCTCTTAACCCTCAATATGCTTGTTCCAATGAAAGCAACCTGCTTGATCCTATCCCTGCTGGCCATAAATATCCTCGGCCGGCCACTGAATGCCGCAGCGCAGTTCAGCTATTTACGCCCCGGCCGCACGCTTTCCTTCGTGGAAAACAAGGGCCAGATCCGGGACCAGTACGGGCGGGTCCGCAAAGACATCGGCTACCAGCTCCGGATTAAAAACGGCTTCAGTCTCTTCATCGGCCCGGGCCTGATGCAGTACCAGTGGAGCCGGCCGGATACGGCGGCCAGGAGCGCCGCGTACTCGATGCGGCGCCTGGACATGCGGCTCGTAGGCGCAAATCCCAAGGCCGAGGTGCAGGCGGAACAAAAGCAAAACTATCAGGAGCATTTCTACCTGTCGGGAGTGGCCGCCACGGTCAAGACTTACAGAAAGATCACTTACCGGAATATCTATCCGAACATCGACTGGGTCGTGTATCTAAAAGGCAATGCTGCCGAGTACGATTTCGTGGTACGCCCCGGCGGCCGGGTGTCGGATATCCGGATGCAGTACAACGGAGCTCACAGCCTCCGTCTCGAATCGGACGGTACCATCACGGCAGTCACGGCCATGGGCAGCGTAAAGGAAGGCGTGCCCGCCTGCTATGTTGCGGGCCGGAAGGTGGCTTCGGCGTTCACCCTGCGCAACAATACCGTAGGCTTCCGCACCGCCCCTTACAAGGGCACGCTGATCATCGATCCGGCGCTTATCTGGGGCACGTATCTAGGCGGTACGCTCAACGAGTTCGCATACGGGCTCGCCACCGATAAGACCGGCAATGTGTACGTGGCGGGCAGCACCGCCAGTACCGGGAATATCGCCACTACAGGCAGCTATCAGTCCAGCTACGGAGGAGGCACCGGCAATGCCAGCTATGTAGGAGACGCCTATCTCGCGAAATTCAGTCCCTCCGGCGCGCCGCTCTGGATCACTTACTACGGCGGCTCCAGCGCAGACCAGGGATACAGTGTTGCGACCGACACCGCGAACCGGGTATACCTCTCGGGCTTTACCAACAGCGGCTCGGGGATCGCCACCACGGGAGCGCAGCAGGCTGCGTTCGGCGGGGGCACGGACGCCTTCCTGGCCTGCTTCGACAGCACGGGCTCCCGGCAGTGGGCCACTTATTTCGGCGGCAGCGGCAACGAGAATACGATGACATCCGTATGCTACTCGCAAAGCGGCAACGCTATCTATATGTCCGGGATCACCAGCAGCGGCAGCGGGATCGCCACCACCGGCGCACAGCAGGCCGTCATAGGCGGAGCTACGGATGCCTTCCTGGCTAAGTACAGCCTGTCCGGCAGCCTGCTGTGGGCGACATACTACGGCGGCACCGGCGCCGAGAACAACTATGCGCAGGTCGCCGCGGACCGCTTCGGCAATACCTACCTCTGCGGCATCACTTCGAGTGCCGCGGGCATTTCCACTACCGGGAGCCACCAGGCAAGCTACGGGGGCGGCAGCGACGGTTTCCTGGTCAAGTTCAATGCGGCAGGCGCGCGCCAGTGGGCCACCTATTACGGCGGCAGCGCCTATGACCGGCTGCACTCCGTGGTGTGCAACGATTCCGGCCATGTCTACGGTCTGGGAAGCACGCTCAGCTCCACGGGTATCGCCACCAGCGGCTCCCACCAGGCTTCCATGAACAGCGCGGCCTACATGGACAACCAGTTCCTGGTGAAATTCGACTCGTCGGGGGTGCGCCAGTGGGCCACTTACTATGGCGGCAACCAGTATGCCCTGGGCGTAAGCGGCTCCTTAAGCCTGGGGATCACCGGCAACGTCTATTTCACGGGCTTTACGAATTCCACGACCGGCATCGCATCTCCCGGGACGCTGAAAGATACCCTGACCGCCGGCGACGATGCGTACCTGGTGAAGTTCAGTCCCGGAGGACAGCGCCTATGGGGCACCTATTATGGAGGCGGGGTGAACGAGACCGGCCGCTCGACGGCCACCGATCGCTTCGGCAATGTGTATATCTGCGGGGAGACCGGCAGCGGAACGGGAATTGCGACGACCGGCGCCTACCAGGGCAGCTTTGCCGGAGGAAATGCGGATGGGTTCCTGGTAAAGTTCAACGACTGCGATACCCCCGCGGCTCCCGCGCCGATCACCGGTACCGCGACGGTCTGTAAAGGAAGCTCATACACCTACTCGATACCGGCCATGAGCGGCGCGCTGTCCTATTCCTGGTCGCTGCCCAAAGGCTGGAGCGGGGCCGGCACGGGCAGCAGCATTACGGTGCGGGCGGGGAGCGATACGGGACGCATCCAGGTGTACGGCGTATTCCCCTGCATGAACAGCCCGGTACAGGCCCTGGCCGTTTCTTTCCTGGCCGATGCCAGGATCAGCCCGGCCGGCAGCCAGGCCGTATGCAGCGGAGATACCCTGGTCCTGCATGCGCCCCCGGGTGCCTATACCTATCAATGGCTGGATGGCGGCAAGCTGATAGCCGGGGCTACGGATTCCACGTTCAGGGCCTGGCAGGCCGGCAGGTATGCGGTCGTCGTCACCGGAAGCGGCTGCGCCGATACCTCCGCGGCCGATACATTTACCGTGCATGCATTACCGGTCCCGGTCATTGCCGCGGCCGGAACGAGCCTTTCCACGGGCGGCTTTGCGGCATATCAATGGTATTTCAACGGCGTGCCGGTCACCGGCGCCGACGCGCAGAGCTATACCGCGCCTTTCGATGGAGATTACAGCGTCAAGGTGCAGGATGCAAATGGCTGCACCGGCATGTCTGCAGTCTATCACCTGCAGGCCTCGGGGATCGGTGCTCCGGCCGGGGCGTCCCTCCGCCTTTATCCGAACTCCTCCGCGACGAGGCTGTTCATCGATGCTCCGTTTCCGGTGGCGGTTGCCATAAGCAGTCTGGACGGCCGGGTGGTCATGCATCGCTCAGGTGCCGCCGAGCTGGACCTGAGCTCCCTGGCCGCCGGGGTGTATCTGGTGCGCGTCACCGACCTGCAGGGACATCTCCTGAGGGTGGAAAAGTTCACGATAGGCATACGCTGAATCCGGATCGCAGGAGCGGCCGGCCGGTCTGGGCCGGTCCTCTTTTAAAATCTTATCCATGAGAGCAATCATACTCTGCATGCTGCTCCTGGCCGCTTCCCGGCAGTCCGGGGCGCAGCACCCTTCGGAGAGCGTCTGGAGCTTCGGGCGGGAAGCCGTGGTAGACTTCTCCAGCCTGGCGCCGGTCGTCACGACGCTGCCCAATAACGGCGGCGCGCCGCTCTACGCCTACTACAGGTGGTCTGCCACGGTATGCGATAACAGCGGCAGGATCCTGTTCTGGGCAAAGATGGCGAATTCGGTATACTCCCTGTTCAATGTCTTCGACCGCAACGGGCAGACGATGCCCAACGGAAACCTGCTGACCTCCGGCATCGGCGAGTTCGTACCGGTCGTCGTGCCGGCTCCGGGCAGCAGTACGAAGTACTACCTGTTCTACATCCAGAACCACGGCCTGCTCTACAGCCTCGTGGACATGAGCCTGAACCATGGCCTGGGCGATGTGGTAAGCACGCAGAAGAACATCCTCCTAGGGAGGTATGGGACGATCCTGGACCGGAAGATGGTGGCCGTACAGGGCTGCGACGGGGCCTGGATCGTCGTGCGCTCCGCCTCGCAGAACCAGTACCTGAGCTATGCGATCACCGCGGCCGGCATTTCTGCCTCGCCCAATATCTCCAATGTCGGGAACCTGCCCCTGGTCTACTACGGAGCCCAGAACGAGCCCTCCGGCGTGCTCAAAGCTTCTGCGGACGGAAGGCGGATGGCCGCGGCCTGCGGCACCGGGAATATCTATGTGCCTGCTTCCGTGAACGGCGGTCTCGAGCTGTACGACGTCGAGCCCTGCAGCGGCAGGCTGCTGAATCCGGCAGTCATCGATACCGGTATGTTCTACGGCGCCTGCTTCTCGCCGGACGGGACCAAGCTGTATGCCACCAAGAGCTTTGAGCAGAAGGTCTTCCAGTATGATCTGTCGCTTCCCACGACCGCCGCTATAACCGCCTCGAGGACGATCATTCTTTCCAATCCCAATTACGGGAACTTCTACCCGGACGAGTATATCCTCGGGGAGCTGAAGCGGGCCCGGGACGGAAAGATCTACCTGGGAAACCATGTCTGCGGAGGACTGCCTTACACCTCCGCCCTGCACGTGATAAACAACCCGGACCGGGCGGGGCTGGCATGCAGCCCGGTGATCAATGCAGTGCCGCTCGGATATGTATGCCCGGGCATGGACTTGCCGGCAGATATCGTCTACGGCGGGCAGCAGGATACGGTGTATGGGAAAAGGGATACCACGATCTGTTTCCGGGACAGTGCATTCATCAACGCGCCGCCGGGGAATCACTGTTACCGCTGGGTCGGGGATACGCTTGCCGGGCGCAGCCGGAAGGTGAAAAGCGCCGGCCGCTATATCGTCCTGTACAATGACGACAATTGCAAGCTGCATATCGACACGGTCGTCGTATCGTTTACAGGTCTGAGCGCCGTAGCCGGCGGTACATATTCCTGCCCCGGCAAGAATACAGGCTCGGCATGGATCGTACCGGGGAATGGCGATACCACTGAGTTCACTTACAGCTGGATCAACAGCTACGGGACCATACTCCGCAGCCGGCGGAGCCGCAGCGGCGACACGCTCGGGAACGCCGATACCGGAACGTACCGGATTCGTATCACCACCGCGGCGGGTTGCGATACGTCGCTGCCGGTGACCGTCAGGGCCTACCCGGTCCCGGTCGCTTCCTTTTCGGGCGATACGATAGCCTGCCGGCACGCGCCGGTGCGCTTTTCCAATACCTCGGCCGCGCCGGCGTGGACCTGGTATTTTGACGGCCGGGCTGGTGGTAAGGACCCGTCGTTGGTCCGGGTATACGGGATGGCCGGCAGCTATCCGGTTATGCAGGTCGTGCGGAATGTCGAAGGATGCACCGATACCGCACGCAAGACCCTGGAAGTACGGGAGCTGGTCCTGAGGCTCTCGGCCTCGAAGACGTCGGCAAGCCTGGGGGAGGAAATAAGGCTCAGCTCCGGCGCTTCGAAACCCTATACGGTGCTCGCATGGAAGCCGGAGGCGCTGTTTGGCGACGGCGGGCTTTACAGCCAGCAGCTGAAGGTCACCCGGACGGCGACCTATACGGTCGTGGGTAAGTCCGTGGACGGCTGCGTGGACAGCGCTTCGGCTACGGTGAGCCTCAGCCCGGTCGTGTTCATGCCGAATGCCTTCACGCCGAACGGCGACGGACTGAACGACCGGTTCAGGCCGGAATCGGCCGGCGACAATATCCTCATCCGCCGTTTCGAGATCTATAACCGCTGGGGGCAGCTTGTCTGGATGGGGCAGGGGAGAAATGCGGCCGATGGTTGGGACGGTACCTTCGGCGGCAGGCCGGCAGAGCTCGGCACCTATTTCTACACGATAGAAGCGGAGGCGCCGTCGGGCGAGACGATAGCCCAGAAAGGAGATATGATATTGATACGGTAGCGAACAGGAAAGCCTCCCCGGCGGGGGAGGCTTTCGTTTTGCAGGCCGGAGCGCCGATGCGGGGGAGCAGCAGGCGGAGATCCGGATGTGCTGGTATCACTGGATCACCAGCTGTCCGTAGGCCGGAGCCTGGCCGGCCAGCTCCACGCGTACTATATAGGAGCCCGGGCGCAGCCCCGAAACGCTGAACCCGATGCGTTGCCGGCCTCTCGCGGCAATATCGGCCGCCGTCGTTCGCAGCGGCCGCCCGGCGGCATGGTCCAGTATCGAGATGCTGGCCTTGCCGGTACGGGCGGCGTCGAACATGACATAGGTCTGGCCCGTAGCGGGGTTGGGCGCCAACACGACATCGTTCCCTGTGGCGGCAGCCCGCTGCGAAGGACAGCAATTGACATCCTGGGGCTTGAACTCGGTCCAGCCCGCTACCCAGTTGGTGCTTCCGTCAAACGCGCCGCGGGTCGTGAACGAGTTGTCGAAAAAGGGGCTGCTCAGGTCGCTTTCCGTGTAGTCGGGGGCGTCCAGGCTATTTGCCCTCAGCCGGAAATCCGGCACCGACAGGTTGCAGATCGATGTGTCGTACCCGACCGAGTCGGAGGAAAGGGAAAACTGGTTGTCGTGTTCGGTGCAAGACGCCGGGTTGCCGGTGATCCAGTCTGCCATGCTGGGCTGACAGGCGGAGGCCCAGGTCGTCGATGTATAGTCGCCCCCGGCGTTATTGCTCATCGAATTGTTGGAGAATTGCACCTCGTTGCTCAGGGTGGACTGCACGCTGCCGGCGCTGGCGAGATTGAGGCCGGCCAGCCGCCAGCTGCTCAGCACGCTGTTGTAGATCGCTCGTTGGGCGTTAAGA
>JASLDA010000247.1 GCA_030151745.1 Chitinophagaceae bacterium
CAAGCCAAGGCTCCCGATCCGACTGCAAACTTGTATAAGCTAAAGGCTAACTATGCTAAGGCTCCCGATCCACTGCTTACTGCTTACTGCTTACTGCTTACTGCAAAAGAGCTCACCATGACATGTCTCTTATTTTGGGGATAGGCTCTTAAGCGATCGAGGTGTCACCTCCAATGGAGGTGACACCTCGATCGCTAAGCCTTACCAAACGACAGAGGCCGTCTCTGGCGAGACGGCCTCTGTTCCGGTCCGGGCTTCGGCGGCTACGGCATAGATCCGGAGCCTCCTGCTGCCCGGCAGCATATCGTTATTTCCCGGCGGGCTTCTTGGCAGTCAGCTCCTCAAGCTGCTTGGCGAGCTTGTTGGTCGGGTCGATAGACTTGATCTTGCCCACGTATTCCATGGTTTTGGTCTTGTCGTTCTTGTTGTAAGCGACGATCGCGAGATATTGGTAGGCGATGTTAAGGTCTCCCGGCTTGTGCGTATACTTCGCGTCGTCCGGGATAGCGAGCCAGCGCTCGAAGGGAGCGAC
The DNA here is from genome assembly GCA_030151745.1 of Chitinophagaceae bacterium. Classification (GTDB taxonomy): domain Bacteria; phylum Bacteroidota; class Bacteroidia; order Chitinophagales; family Chitinophagaceae; genus UBA1952. Next base: position 533 of record JASLDA010000247.1, read on the forward strand.
GCCTTCGCCGGTCTTGCCTTCATTGTCCACAGCGGCGGCAACGCGGCCGCGCCAGTATGGCGCCGAAGGCTGATCCGGGAACTTGGTTTCCATAGCCTCAAACGTGGTAGCGGCCTTGGGGTACTGCTTGGCATAGTAGTACATCACGCCGGTATTGAAGTAATCCAGCGCCGTCGCCTTGTCGCCGGCGGCATCCAGGGCACGCTGGTAGTATTCAGCGCTCTTGGCATAGCCGGTATCGTTGTTCTGGCCCTTGTACATCTCCGCGATGGCTACATAGGTCGTCTTACGGTTGGAAGATGTATCGGAGTTCGCCCAGCGCTGGATGAAGTAGTCGGCGCTGTCGACCTTCTTCTGCTGGGTATAGATCTTTGCAGCGTACTCGTAGTCGACCGGCAGGATCTTGGCCGGATCGGTCTGGCGGCGGAAGAACTCCTGGATATTGTGCAGGGAGTTGTTATAGTCCTTGGTCTCGTACTGGCTGACGCCGAGGACACGGTACATGTAAGGGCGGTCGCCGCAGGTACCGATCACTTCCTGCATCTTGCTGATGGCATTCTGGTAGTCCTTGGACAGGTACAGGATATTCGCGTACCGGATCTTGTCGTCGCAGGTCTGGTCGGAGAGCTTCAGGTATTCTTCGATATTCTGCTTGGCGAGCTCGTAGCGGCCGGAATAGAAATAGGCGTTTGCCAGGTCGTTATAAGGCAGCGGGTTTGCCGGATCAGCCTCCTTTGCCTTGGTATAGTTGGTAACGGCGTCCGTATAGTTGCGGGCATCGTACCAGAGCTTACCGATGCGCGAGTAGCCGAGGGAGTTTTTCGCGTCCTTGGCGACGGCGTTCTCGTAGTTATCCATGGCTTTGCCGCCGCCGCCCTGGATTTTCTGGTAGGCGTCGCCCAGGCCGATGCGCGTATTGACGTTGTCGCCGCCGCGCTTCAGGGCTTCTTCGTAATAGCCGACAGCGTCCTGCGGGTTGCCTCCGCCGTAATTGATGGCGTCGGCAGCGTAAACCAGGGTCTGCCAGTCCTTCTTCTTAGCCTTGGCAGCTACCGCGTCGGCGAGGCGTTTGCCTTCGGCCGGGTTCTTTTCCATATAGGCGATCTGCGCCATGCCGGCCATGTTCGCAGGATCTTCCGGGTACTTTCCGAAGATCGCCTTGGCCTCGGCAACTTTCTCCTGTCCAAGTCTAGTCAGACCGAGATAATAGTTGGCGGTGGGATTGCCTGCGGCCATAGGCTCCAGGATCTTCTCCGCGCTGTTATACCGTTCGTACTTCACCATCTTGACACCTTCATCGAGCGACTGCGCCACGGCGCCGAAGCCGAGCGCCGCTGCGACGGCGAGCATCAGGATGGATTTCTTGTGAATTGATTGCATTTCTGAATTATACTGGTTAAATAATAGACTGTTATAGAATGAACGATCGCGATATCACTCCGGCATGCCCGTATTCAGCTGCGCAGGCCGCAGGATGATCGAGGTGCGCAGGGGGAACAGGTGGGCGTGCGCGAAGATCAGCTGCCCGCGATCTCTCGACAGGAAATTTGCAAAGCCTGTGCCGAGTCCCTGATGCGACTCATTTTTAATAAAGATCAGATTCCGCGACAGGGGGTAGCTGCGCAGGGCCACGTAGGCCTGGTAGGGCTGCAGGTATTCCTTCGTATGGTCGTTATACAATGCTGCAACCCGTACGTTGCTGATGAACGCGCCGGTGTTTCCGGGGTCCTCGTCGCTGCTGACATAGCTGAGTCCCACTACTCCCATGCTTTTCGCGTTCCGGGTCACGTAGCGCACTACGCTGTCGTTGCCGCTGGCAGCAAACACATTGGATCCCAGGGCCGTTCCTTTCATGATCGAGTCCTGGATGAAGCGGAGCGTGCTGGAGCCGCTGTTGTCGAACACAACGTTGTAGCTGTCCTTGTATTGCCCGCTCAGGATGCCGCGCAGCTGCGCAAGGCCGAAGGCGGTATCCGCGTTCTCCCGGTTCAGGATAATGGCGACGGCGTCCCGGGCCAGCTCCCCGCTTTTGGGAACGATGTTCTTCGCCTCGCAATATTTACGCTCCTCGGCGTTCAGCTCCCGGGTCACGAGGATGAGCCGCACCTTGCCGCTCAGGTAGTCCTTGATGCATTCCGCTTCGCTTTTATACGCTACCTGGATATGCGCATCCGGGTAGCTGCTGTCGAAGACATGCAGCTGCTGCTCGATTACGGGCCGGTACGTTTCATCGACGGAAATGCTGATACTCCCGCTGTTGGGCGTATCAGTCGGTCCGCCGGATTTCTCGTTGCAGGCTGAGAGCAGCAGGCTTCCGGCCAGAAAGAGGGAATAGAGCTTGCGACTGAGCATTGTTACAATTTTAGGCAATGAGGGGAAAAGGGAAAGGTTAAAAAACGGTATCCTGCGGCATGGACGGCCTTTCCGGGCAGCGCAGGCAGCTACGCTAGGAAATAAAATCGTCCACCTTACGCTCCTTCAGCTCGCGGGTGCCGCGCCAGATGCGGAACAGGCCGTAAATGACGAGGATTGCGGCAAGGACGTAAGAAGCGGCCGGCGAAAGCTCCAGCTGCCCGAACTTCTTGTATTCTACCAGGGCCCAGGCCAGCGCCATCAGCAGCAGGCCCATTACAATATGGCGTCCGGCCTGGAAAAGGCGGAGACCGCGATTCGTACTCATAACAGGGATTGAAATGTGGAGCAAACTTACGGG
>JASLDA010000259.1 GCA_030151745.1 Chitinophagaceae bacterium
CCAGCGGCACGCAGCAGAAGTTCTTCGCAAAGCCCCCGGAGGAAATGCATTTCGAGTTTCTCTTCGACGATACCGGGCTGATAGACGGGGTGCCGAGAGTGAACGGGATCTACGACGAGGTGGACCGCCTCAAGCGCATGCTGATCGAGAACGACTCCGAAAGCCATGAGCCGAGGCATTTCAGGCTGATCTGGGGGCAGTTCATCTTCAAAGGCCGCTGCACGGGGATCAACATCAACTTCAAGCTCTTCAAGCCCGATGGCACCCCGATACGCGCGGTCTGCAAAGTGAGCTTCAAAGGCAGCATCGAGGAAACCTTGCGCGTAACGCTGGAGAATGCCCACTCACCCGACCTGACGCATTACCGTGTCGTGCAGAAAGGCGATACCCTGCCCTGGATGTGCTACCTCGTCTACGGCGATCCCAAGTACTACCTGGAAGTAGCCCGTGTGAACGGGCTCAGCGACTTCCGCAGACTGGAACAGGGAAAAGAGCTGTTCTTCCCGCCGGTGAGCAAATCCTGAGAAAGCGGATAGAGAATCGTACGGCGCAACAAAGCAACCTCTCAACTACGTAACACCAAGAAATGCCCATCTCCATCGACGATATCCGGAACGGCTCTGCGACCGAGCCGAACGAGCGGCTTATCCCCGCGGATGCGGCGCGGAGCGTGGCTACGTACACCATTCGCTCCGACGGCAGCGACGTATCCAGGACCTATCACGTGGCATCCATCCTGGCTCACCGGGAGCTGAACCGCATCCCTTTCGCCACCGTCATCATCGAGGACGGGGATCCTGCATCGGAAAGTTTCCCGGTGAGCAATACGGACGACTTCCGGCCGGGCCGGGAGCTCGAGATCCTGCTCGGCTACCGCAGCGAGGAGCAGACGGTATTCAAGGGCATAGTCGTCAAGCACGGCATAAAGGTCCGCAAGGGCCACGCCGTGCTGATCGTCGAATGCCGGGACGTGGCAGTAAAGCTCACTGCCGTCCCCAAGATGAAATACAGCTACGACATCACCGACAGCAGCGCGATCGAGGAGATCATCTATGCGTACGGCATACAATCGGAGGTCGAATCCACCGACGTCACGCACAAGGAGCTCGTTCAGTATAACGCCACGGACTGGGATTTTATCTGCTGCCGGGCCGACGCAACGGGCATGCTGGTGAACGCGGACGAGGGAACGATCCGCGTGGGAAAGCCGGACCTGAAAGCGGCGTCCGCACTCAATATCCAGTTTGGCGCTACCGTCCTTGATCTGGATGCCGAGATCGACGCCAGGCTCCAGTTCCCGAAAGTGAGCTCGAACGCCTGGAACCCGGAGGAGGCAGCGCTGGAGACGGCGGAAGCCGCCGATCCGGGGGTTGCCGAAACAGGCAATCTCACGTCCGGCAATCTCGCCGATGTGATCGGCGCGGACAGCTTCGCCCTGCATCACGGCGGCGCCGTTCCGCAGGCGGAGCTGCAGCAGTGGGCCGACAGCAAGCAGCTCCGCCATAAGCTGGCCAAGGTCCGCGGAACGGTGACGGTGGACGGCACCGCTGCCGTGAAGCCCGGGCAAATGATCGAGCTGCGGGGTGCCGGCGAGCGCTTCGAAGGCAAGCTCTTCGTCACCGCCGTGCGCCAGCACCTGAGCGAGGGCATGTGGAGAACAAGCTTCCAGTTCGGTCTCGACCCGGCCTGGTTCGCGCAACGCTACGACGTGCCGCAGCCCCTGGCCGGCGCCCTGCTCCCTCCGATCCAGGGCCTCCATATCGGCGTCGTCACCAGCCTCGAAGACCCGGACCATGCAGGCCGTATCCGCGTGAGGCTGCCCCTGATCGCGGAGCAGGAAGACGGCATCTGGAGCCGGCTGGCCACGCTGGACGCCGGGAACAACCGCGGCACCTTCGTCCTGCCGGAGATCGGCGACGAGGTGATCCTCGGCTTCATCAACAACGACCCGCGGCACGCCGTCGTTCTCGGCATGCTCAACAGCGCCCATCATCCCGCACCGCTGAACGCGAGCAACGACAATAATGAAAAGGGCTATGTCAGCCGCTCGGAAATGAAATTCATCTTCAACGACGATAAGAAGAGCATCGTGCTGGAAACGCCGGCGGGCAACAAGATCACGCTGGACGAAGACCAGACGCTGCTGAAGCTGGAAGACCAGAACGGCAACAGCATCGCTATGGATAGCTCGGGGATCGTGATAAGCAGTGCCGGGGATATCGGGCTGCAAGCTCCGCAGGGAAAGATCCAGATGAAGGATATGGCCGGCAATTCCCTGGCCCTGGAAACATCCGGTCTCAGCGTAGGGGCGGCGGCCAAGCTCACGCTCAAGGGCGCGATGATCGAGCTGAACGGCGCGCAGCTCAGCGCGAGCGCCGGCATGGCAAGCTTCTCCGGGGTAGTGAACGCACAAACTGTGATCGCGACCGTGGGCGTGGTAAGCCCGAGCTACACGCCCGGCGCAGGCAACCTGATGTAAAAAACAGACGATATGGCAAGCGAAAAAGGCAACGACTTTCTTGGAAAAGGCTGGAGCTTCCCGCCCCGCTTCGACGCCGCCATGCGCGGCGTGGAGACGGTGGAGAAGGAGGAGGATATCCAGCAAAGCCTGCAGATCCTGCTGAGCACCCGCGTCGGCGAACGCATCATGCAGCCGCGGTACGGCTGCAACATGGACGACCTGGTTTTCGAAAGCCCGAACACCGCCACGCTGACGCTGATCAAGGACAAGATTGCCACGGCCATCCTGTACTTCGAGCCGCGGATCGACGTGAAGACCATCACGCTCGACACCGACAATATCCTGGAAGGAACCGTGATCGTATCCATCGACTACGTAGTGCGTGCAACCAACTCGAGATTCAATTTCGTCTTCCCCTACTATCGCTTGGAAGGCACCGAACTGCAGTTCCTGACTACCAATAACTCCATGGCTCTGTAAACCCCTACCGTAAAACCGCACCCGGATGGCTTGTAACGATCAACGCAACCCGCTACAGCATGATGGCAGCAGCCAGGAGCAGCGCCGCTTACCCGCGCTGGACCCTGCCTATGCGCGCGTGGACGAACGCGGCATCACGGACTGGATCGACTTCGCCAGCAGGTTTGCCGTTTATCTGAATCACTACAGCGGGTCCGATATACCCTCCGGAAACTGGGAGCCGTTCTTCAACAACGATATAGCCGCGGTACTCGGCTCCCTCGCTGTGCAGAATATCGACGGCTACCGCCTGTCGGTGCAGGAACGCCTGGCCTTCCTGCGCGACAACGCCAACGACGATGACCTCCCGGGCATGGAAACCACGCTGGGAGGCCTTTTCGCCGCCATCCTCACCCTGAGCCAGGGACTCGACGCTTATACGATAAAGCTGCCTGAAGCCCATCGCAGCAACGTGCTCCTGAGGCAGCTGATAAGCCAGCGCCTGCAGCCGGCCCTGCGCCAGCTGCTGAGCTGGTACAAAGGCGGGAAAAGCAAACGGCGCAGCGACGGTACGGAGGACAATGCGCTGGTCATCATCCGGGACCGCGATTTCCCCGACTGGATCGTGCTCAGGCAGCCCGTCCGGGATCTGCAGGGCCAGCTCCGGTCGGGCAGCCTCAGCGGCCTCTGGCTGGAAGGCGCGGCGGACCTGAAAGCCTGGTATCATTCGCTTCCCGCCGATACGGGCATTTACGGCGACGAAGCCTCGGCTCCGGTACTGCGCATTCGCCATGCCGCGAACCACAACCAGTTCACCGGTACGCTGGACCAATTCCTGAGCGCCTACGCCGGCATCATCCGCGAGGCGGAATCCGCGCTGACGGACTCCCTCGAGAACTATAACCTGCATCCCCCGCATTACACCCTGTTCCTGACCTTCCTGCAGCTGTTCCGCCTGGCTCAGGACGGGCTGAATACCATCGGCGGACGGCACCTCAGCTACTATTACGAAGATATTCTCCGGCTGCGTCCTCGTCCCGCTGGGCCGAACAGCGCCTATCTGGTAGCCGGGCTGCAGAAAGGCACGGAAACGGCATTTCTGCCCCAGGGCAGCCTGTTCCGCGCGGGGAAAGACTCATCCGGGGCCGAGATCCTGTATGGCCTGGACCGCGATACCGTATTCAACCAGGCGAAAATCGAGTCGCTTATGGCGGTGTACCGGGCAGCGGGCCCAACCGGCACCGGGAAGCCTTCGCCCGACAATACCGGCAGCGCGAACAACTCGGGCCGGCTGTTCGCAGCGCCGGCGATCAATTCGGCGGACGGCCTCGGCAAGCCCCTGGAGACCCCCGCCGGCGAATGGCACCCCTTCGCCAACAAGATCTTCACGGACGGACAACTCAGCTCCATCGCGATGCCCAGGGCGGCCGTCGGTATCGCCATTGCGTCGCCGTACCTCTGGATGGCGGAGGGCGACCGCGAGATCCGTCTCCAGATTGGGACGGGCAACCTGCCTCCCTCCTTCCCCGCTACGCTCCACCTGGAAGCATATATCACGACCTCCAAGGAATGGACGCCGCTTGACATGAGCTGCACGGTGACGCAGAACGCGAAAGGCCTGG
>JASLDA010000272.1 GCA_030151745.1 Chitinophagaceae bacterium
CTCCTCCTCGTTGAATATATTCGGGGACGCCCGGTATATAGTCTGCAATACGGCGGGATCGACATGAGAATTGAACAGCAGGTTCGCCTTTATCGTAGCCTGTTCCTTGAGATCCCGGTAGTAAATCGTCCGCCTGTCCGCCGCGGAGGACAAGTAAAGCGCCAAGGCGAAGCAGAGCAGCAGGCAGGCGACCAGCGCTGTAAACAAAAGCGTCAACCGCGTACGAATCTGCATAGTATCACTCCGCTTTCAGGATAAAGCCCAGCCCGGGCCTGGTATGGATCAGCTTCGGCGAAAACTCCTTGTCCACTTTCTTTCTCAGGTACGCGACATATACGTCTATGAAGTTCGTTCCGGTGTCGAAATGCGTATCCCAGACCTTCTCGGCGATTTCCTCGCGGGACAATACGCGCCCCTGGTGCTCCAGCAGGTAGCTGAGCAGCTTGAATTCCTTGGGGGTCAGCTCGATCTCCCGGCCCCCTCTTTTCGCCGATTTCGTCCGGAGATCCAGCTCCAGGTCCGCCGCCCGCAGAACGGGCTCGTTCCTGGCAGGCTGGCTTCGCTTTAGAAGAGCCCTTATGCGGGCGAGGAGCTCGCGCATCTCGAACGGCTTCACCAGGTAATCGTTTGCGCCGCTGTCGAAACCTTCGACCTTCTCATCCGTGGTACCCAGGGCTGTCAGCATTATGATCGGCATGTCGGGAATAGCATGCCTGATCCGGCGGCAGAGCTCGATCCCATTGATACCGGGCAGGATGATATCGGTGATGATGAGCTGGTGACTGCCCTTCAAAGCCGCCGTCAACCCCGCATCCCCGTCCCCCGCCAGCTCCACGAGGTAGCCGGCGTCGGACAGCGCGCGCTGCAGCGAATCCGCCACGCGCGGCTCGTCCTCGATCAACAGGATGCCGGTACGATTCATTGCGTAGCGAAATTCGAGGCTTAAACGCTCCGCGCCAAATAAAGGCTGCCGCCTTAGCGCTCAGCTTTATGGCGGCAAGGCATTGCCCGAGCGCTTTTCCCTCCATGGCCAGGCTCAGGTTCACCCCAACCCTCGCTCATCATGAAAAGGGGTGCGGATTACGAGCGAAGCGAAGCAATTTTAGCTCAACTTCGCAGCCACACCCGGCTCCGGGTGTCATTACCGAAAAAGCGTATGGGTTTTCTCGAGGTTTCCGGCGTAAAAAGAGAAGAAAGCGGCATCCTGGCCGTAAACGGCATCAGCTTCCGGCAGGCGGAGGGGGAGCGGCTGGCGATAGTGGGCGAAACGGGCTCCGGCAAAAGCACGCTGCTGCGCATGGTCGCCGGGCTGCTGCAGCCCAACGAGGGGGAGATCCGCTTCCAGGACAAGCGGGTGAAGGGCCCGCTCCAGCAGCTGATCCCCGGGCATCCGAAAATCGCCTACCTCTCGCAGCACTATGAGCTGCGCAATCACTACCGCGTGGAGGAAGTGCTGCAGATGGTCAGCGAGGTGCCCCCCGCGGCGGCGGCGCATATCTACAAGGTCTGCCGGATCGATCACCTGCTGAAGCGCCGCACCGACCAGCTCTCGGGCGGAGAGCGGCAGCGGATCGCCATTGCGAGGCTGCTGACGACGGCACCATCGCTGCTCATCCTGGACGAGCCCTTCTCCAACCTGGACCTCCCGCACAAGACGGAATTGAAACAGGTCCTGATCGAAGCCGGCGGCGCGCTCGGCATCAGCTTCCTGCTGGCCTCTCACGACCCCCACGACGTAATGGCCTGGGCCACCCGCATCATGGTCCTGCGCCACGGCCGGCTCGTAGCCGAAGGTAGCCCGACGCACATGTACAGCCACCCGGACAGCGGCTACGTGGCAGGCCTGTTCGGCAAGTTCAACCTCGTGATGTACGGCAGCCAGCCGGCTATGCTGCGCCCGGAAGATATCCTGATCAACCCCAAGCCTTCGCCCCCTGCTACGCTTACGGGTATCGTGACCGAGATCCGCTTCCAGGGCTTCTACCAGGAGGTAGAGGTCAATATCGGCGGGCAGCGCCTCACGGCCTACGTGCTCCTGCAGCAGGAGCAGTTCCGGGTAGGCGAACAAGTCAAGGTCTCCATCCGTCATAAGCTGGACGTATCGCCGGACTGGGCAAGGCTGTCCGACAACGACGACCGCGGCGGCGTATAATACCCGGCAGCGCGGTTCAGCCCGGGAGCCTCGCGTCCACCAGGCGCAGGGCGCGGTCGAACACCTGCTCGGGCGACAGCCGGGTCATACAGAAATTCTTCATCGCGCCTTGGTGCCGGCAATGGTCCTGCATACAACCCCCGCATTCCAGGTCGCCGGAACCGAAATAATCCGCGTGTATGCCCATCGGCTGCGCCCTGTCGCTGCTGGTAGCGCCGAAGAGCGCCAGAGTGGGAATGCCCGATACCCAGGCCATATGCATCAGCCCGGAATCGTCCGAAAGCACGAAGCGGGCCCGCTGCAGGATGCCGAAAGCCAGCTCGGGGCTGGTACGGCCCACGAGGTTGATCAGGTGCGCGCCGAGCGCGGCCTGCAGGGTCGCCGCCACGCCCGCGATCCGGGGCAGCCCCAGCACCAGGAAGCAGGTGCCGGGGAAAACCTGCAGCCAGCGGCGGGCGAACTCGATATAGCAGGAAACAGGCCAGCGGCGGTTCTCGAAGGCCCCCGCGGGATTGAGCACCACCAGAAGCCGGTCCACTTTCCAGCCCGACTGCAGCAGCACTTGCTCTGCATCGGCAGCCTTGCGAACTACGAAATCGGTTGCTGCCGTGCAGCTTCCCAGCCCGATGGCCTCGATGGTATGGCGGTTGCGCTCCCCGGCAGGCAGGGACGAGAACCGGTCGAACGCGGCCCAGGCCCGGGGCCTTATGGCTTTGCAGAACAAGCGGCTGAGCCGGTCGTTCTGCAGATCGAGCACCACCTCGTACCTGCGCAGCAGCAATGAAGGCAGCAGGAGGCCGCCGGAGACAAGCTGCCGCCGGTGGCTGCGGCCGCCGCCCAGCTTGTACACGCGGTTGAAGAGCGCGATGTTCGAGGGGATCCCGGCTGAGCCGGCGCTGGTCAGGAAATCCAGCTCAGTGCCTTCGGGAAGGGTGCGCCGCAAATGGAGCAGGTACGGCAGGCTGATGACTACATCGCCCATGGCCTGCAGGCGGATCGCCAGCAGGCGGCGCGGCGCCCTGCTCTCCTGCCAGGCTTTTGCAGCGATCTCCATCGGGGACTATGTACGTTATGATTTGTATTCCCTGCCTGGCAAGGGCGTCTTATCGGAAGACGGTCGTCTCATCCCCGGCGTGGGGTATGAAATATACAAATTTAACTGCTACATTTCCGATTCCTGGCTGCTTATCTCAAAAATCTGTCCCGGGATGCCGGGCAGGGAGCCTTCCCCGGGGCGATAGCGGACCGGTACGGAAAAATCAGCCGGGCAGGATTCAGCGCTTGACGATGCGCAGGGCAGGCCGGGCCTCGCCTTCGGCGCTGCGGACCTGCAGGAGGTAGACGCCGCCCGGGAGGCCTTCGAGATTCAGCGGCTCCGAAGTGCGGGTGGCCGTAAAGCTGCGCACGGCCTGGCCATTGGCGCCGAGCAGCACGGCCTGGTCGCCGTAGCTCAATCCCTGGATCTGTACCGAGCCCGAGGCCGGGTTCGGGGATGCGTCCAGCAGCGCTCCTGCCGGACCGTTTACGTTCAGGCCCAGCGGGGTCGAGAAGCGGGTGTCGCCGCTGGTCTTGATGATGCGCAGCCGTGCCTGCTCCTGGCCCGGGGCGGATTTATACCGGAAGCTGTACTTGCCGCTGCCCTTGGCCGGCACCCTGCCGACCGATTCGAATGTCCCGCCCTGGGCCGCATGCTCGACGATAAATTCACGGATACCGGTTTCAGAGACGGTTTCCCAGTTCAGGGTAACCGAACGATCGACCACTCCGCCTGAGAAATTGACAACCCGGGTGCCCCTGGCCCCTCCTGCGGTATCGGGGGCAGGGCCGGGCGAAGCGCCCGCGGCGGGAGCCGCAGTATGCTGCGCGCTGCTCAAACCGGGAACACAAAGGAATGCAACTAAGATAACGGGAAGACGGAGCATGAATGAAATTCCTGCAGCGGCAGATCCGCCGAAGAACATGCAAAGGTAATGCAAAGCGCAGGCCGGCGGCAATTCAGGCCAGGATAAGCGCCTCGGCGTCGAGCAGGCGCTGGCCGGCACCCGCCAGCAGCTCGGCGAGCAGCTCGCAATCCTGGCGCAGCTCGAAGGCGGCATGATTGAAAGGAGGCCATAGCGAAGGGCTCCGCCGTGAGAGCTCGATCTTTTCGGATATGCGCTCCGCATTGGCCATCAGGCCGAGACAATTGAGCCGGAACCGGACGTCCCGGCTGACCAGCTGCAGTATATTGCAATAGCGGTGAAAGCACTGCTCCAGCGTAGCGACCTGCCAGACGGCAAATGCAGGAATATGCCGGCCGATCTCCTGCAGTTCCTCGATCCAGCCTGCCAGGGAGGCCCCGGATGATGCCGGTGCAGAAACACCTGCCCGGCTCCGCTGATCGGGAAGGGAAGCACCGCTGCCCCCCGGCCGGTCGGCACAGGTCCGGGCTCCCCGGAATGCGAATGTCGGATCCGTCGCCGCGATCCGCTCCTCGTCCATTGCAAAAGAATTAAACATCAGGCTATCAGCTCATTAGCAACAAAGAAAGGCCTGAAATATGACGGGAATGTTTCGGCCGGGGTGCGTGAAGCTGTAATTAACAGGCAGGTAACCTATCCGGCGACGGCGGGCAGGCGTGCCGGAACCTTCCAAAACGAACCCGCCCGGCAGCCTGATAAGGCCGCCGGGCGGGAGCGACGGAAGGCGAAAACTCCTCAGTGCGTGATCTGGAGCCTGCCGGACTGGAGCAGGCTACCCCCCGCACCGGACACGCGGTAGAAGTACATGCCGGCGGGCAGGTCCGAAGTTTCCAACTGCCCGGGCTCCGCCTTAAGCTGCAGGCTGCGCTGCTCGCGGCCGCTGAGATCGTAAAGCTGGAATATGCCCTCGAATCCCGCCGCGCACTGGATTTGCAAGCGGTCGTTCGCAGGGTTCGGATACAGCAGCAGGACCAGCTCCCGGCCCTGGCCGGCCACGGAGGTTGCCGAAGGCATGCGCAGCTTCATCGTCTGGCAGTTTTTGCTGGTTCCGGAATTCGTGTTGTGCAGGATCGCGATATTGACGCAAAGGTTGCCGTTGTCGCTGTTTGCAGTGATGCCGCTGTACGCGAAGTTGCTGATGGTAAACGACTGGGAAGCCCCCATCGGCATGGGCGTCATCAGGATGGTCCCGCCCGTATAAGCCGGCTTGCCGTCGACGCTCACATCCACCATGACGGTATCGCCCATGGGGATCGTCATCATCCCGGTGTTGGTGATCTTGAACTGCAGCGTGTATTTCTGGTCCTTCACGATCGTCGATCCGGCCGCAGGCGAAAGCATGGTGACATTATAGCTTTTTTGCGCATAGGAAGCGATGGTCAGGGCCAGGAATACCGTTGCCAGTAAGGCAAAGATGCCGATGGATTTACGGCTTGGTTGCAGGGAAAGTTGTTTCATAAAAAGGTGGTTTTGTTTGGTGAAGCATAAAGGTGGTCTCCTCCGTTCGCCCTCCTGCGGTGCTTTTGACGAAGGGCCGCGGATATTTGAGCAAGGACCGGCGGGGGCCGGAACTCCGTTCGTCACCGGCCGGCGCACCTTTGTCAAGCCCCGGCGCGCCTTCTTCAAAAACCCGGATCTGCAACCCAACCATCCGCCGGACATTTGCCTCGCAGCCGATGCGATTCCAACATGCCCTTCTGACCGCCGGAAAAACCGGCCGCATCATCCGGAATGCCATCTTCTGGGCGCTCTTCGCTGCCTGGCATGTCTCTTCGCGGAACCGGTTCTGGCCCGACTATCCGGCATTGCTGGCAGTGATCCTGCTGTCATTCGGCCCGGGCGGCTACCTGCACAATCTCTGGATCATACCGCGCTTCCTGCTCCGGCGCCGCTATGTTTCCTACAGCGCCCTGCTATTGCTGACGGTTGCGCTGACCGCGGTATTGTCGTTCTATCTCACCCGGGCGGTGAACAGCCTGGTGCCGGGCCTGGACTATATGGGCGCGAGCAAGGACGTTGCGCTCCCCTACCACGCCTTTCCGGCGGTGCTCGTATTGGCCATGCTGGCGTTCGGCAAGTTCATGGCCGACGCCGTAAGCAATCATCAGCGGCTGGAATGGCTGGAAAAAGGCCGGCTCGAAAGCGAGCTGCAGAGCCTGCGCTCGCAGGTAAACCCCCATTTCCTCTTCAATGCGCTGAATACCATCTATGGCATGGCAAGGCGCACCGACCAGGAAACGGCCGATGCCGTCATAAAGCTCTCGGATATCCTGCGGCACAGCCTCTACGATTGCGAGGAAGCGCAGATAAGCCTGGAAAAGGAGACCCGCTTCTTGCAGCAATACGTGCACTTCGCGCAGCTGCGGCTTCATGAGCGCAGCCGCATCAGCCTGACGATCGACGCCGCTCCGGACGGCCACTCCCTGGCGCCCCTGCTCCTGCTGCCCTTTATCGAAAACGCATTCAAGCACGGCCTGGCCCGGCACAGCTACAGCTCCTGGGTCGAGATCCGCCTGCAGCTGTCCGGCAACAAGCTGCATTTCCGGTGCAGGAACAGCAAGGACGCTTCGGGGACTAGGGCCGGCGGGGATACCGGCGGGGGCATAGGCCTGAAAAACGTCCAGCGCCGCCTGGAGCTGCTGTATCCCGGCCTGCATCGGCTCAGGATCTCGGACGAGGACGATATCTACGATGTAAGCCTGGAGCTCGAGCTGGGCTGAAGCTGCCGCAGCCCCGGAGAAACGGCATGTAGGAAAAAACGGGGACCGGCGCAAACCACCCGGCCCGGCCGCCTGTCTTTAAGATACCGGCTCAGCACGGGACATTTGCATGCAATTAAACTGCGTAGTGACAGACGACGAACCGGTTGCCGCCGAGATACTGGAAGACTATGTGCGGCTCATACCCGGCCTGCAGCTTGTCGGCACCTGCCGCGACGCGCTTGAGACCAACAGCCTCCTGCGCCGGCAGGCTGTCGACGTGCTGTTCATGGACATACAGATGCCCGGCATAAGCGGGATGGATTTCATCCGCTCCCTGCGCCAGCCTCCTGCCGTCGTTTTCACGACCGCCCACCCCGGCTATGCCGTCGACGCGTTTGAGCTCGACGTGGTCGACTACCTGCTGAAGCCGATCTCCATAGACCGCTTCCTGCGCGCCGTCAACAAACTGTTCGCACGCATCGAATCCGCCGCAGGCCCCGCACCTGCGGACGGCAGCGGGCCCGCTGCAGACGAGGGCAGGAAGTACTTCTTCATCAAATCCAACCAGGACCTGGTCCGGGTGGCTTACAGCGATATTATGTATGTCGAAGGGCTCGAGAACTATGTCAAGATCCACTGCACCGACCGTATCCTGATCTCGTTTGCAACGATGAAAAGCCTGGAGGAGCAGCTCTCGCCCTATCGCTTTCTACGCATTCACCGCTCGTTCATCGTGAACCTGGACAAGGTGGTGGCTATCCGCAACGGCGTTTTTTTCCTACATGCCGCGGAGCTCGCCATCGGCAAGAGCTACCGCAAGCCCGTCACGGAGCTCCTGAAGCAGTATTACTCGATGTAGATCCATGCAAAACACCGCCTCCCTCCTCAAGCCGCCGGAGATTGCCGGATTAAAGGATGCGGCCTATTTTACAGGACGAACGAACAACGACATGGAGCACAGCAGGGCGAAGGGGGATGTAGGCGATCACCGGCAGGAGGAGCTGCTGTTTGCTTTGGAAGCGGCCGGCGTGGGCACCTGGCGCCTGGACGCCGTCAATCAGACCATGGAATGGGATGAGCGCTGCAGGGAGATGTACGGGTTTCCGCAGGACGACGTCGTCCCTTACGAGCAGGTGCTGCGGTATATACACCCCGAGGACGTGGAGCGGGTGCATGCTTC
>JASLDA010000277.1 GCA_030151745.1 Chitinophagaceae bacterium
GCCCGAACGGCCCCCTGATCCAGGCCATCTGCGCAGTGCCCTGCATGCTTTTGTCCAGTAACCGCCGCGTCGCCCGCAGCTTCCAGCCGTGGTCGAAACGGTGGTGATGGAAGAAGAAATTGCGCATCATGCGGGGCGAGGTATCATTGGCCCGGCTCCACAGACCATCTTTGGTTTCGGCGGCCTCCTTGCGGGAGGCCCGTACCCATTTGCGCATTTCGTCCATGGTCGGCTTTTCGCCGGCGCGCCGCAGGACGGTTTCCGTATTGAGGCTTACGATGTCCTTTATCAACGCGGGATCGGAGCTGACATACATGTCGTGCCCTCCCTGCCGGGCAAGGGATTGCAGCTGCGCGATCAGCTCCTCCGGTATTTGCCGGCCGTCATAAGGCAGCCGGGATGTGCGCCGCATTTTCAGCAGCTCGCGGGAATAGACCGGCCGGTCCTCGGATCGCTGCAGGCGCAGCCGGGCAAAGGGCCGCGGCGCTCCAGGCAGGGCGGACAGCTCCGGCTCGGCTTCATGGTCGGCCGCTACTTCGAAGCCGGCGTGCCGGGCGGCGATGTCGAGGCTTTCAATAAACATACCCAGGCAGGCGATCGTGAACGAGGTGTCCTCATCCACGACGCCCGGCACCCGGGCCGGATCGTAGTACAGCTGCGCCTCGGCAGCGGAGACGATCTTCAGTTTCCAGGGCTGCACATTGTGCGGCGAAGGACACCAGCGGGCATAGTCGACCAGGTCTTCCCAGAGTGCGCCATCCGGCCGATGCGCCCCGCCGAAGCTCTTATGCAGGGGCAGGGCCAGGCCCGCCGCCAGCAGCGAAGCCCTGGCGATGAATGCTTTCCGGTTCATTGCCCGGATGATTTTCCCTGCGGCTCCCGCACCATGAAATAGATCCTGCAATTTTCGGACACGCATACGCTGTCCGCCACCTCGAAATCCTTCGCGTTGTACAGCGCGACATTGTTCGCCGTCGCCGTCTCCAGGAAAATCGGCAGGCGGTTCTCGTCCGCGACCGCAAAGCAATGCCGCAGCAGCGCGCTCCCCGATCCCCTGCCGGGTTCCGTCGCGCCGATCATCCATCCATACCAGTGCGGCCGGCTTCCCATCACCTCCGCATGCTTCCTGTCCAGCGTGGCCACCACATTAAAGTAAAAGCGCCTGAAGGCCGCCCAGCCCAGCTTTCGGGGCGTCGGCAGCATGCCGGCGCGTATCATCGTCCACAGGCTCATGCGGGAATGCTTCAATGAGCGCATGAGCACGACCGCGTCGCCGTTCTCGCTCATCCAGCCCGCTCCGTACATGAGCGTCCAGCGTACCCAGGTGCCGAACAGCCAGGGGGCCACCCTGCGGTAGCGTTTCTCATCCTGGAAGATGTACCGGAAAATGGGATCGTTCTCAAAGGCGAGCGTCAGCACATTTGCCGCCTGCGCGATATCTTTTTCCTGAAGCGGACGGGCGTTCATATCCGGGGCAGATGACAGGGTGAATGTTCGAGCCAGGCCTGTGCTTTAGCGGCGGCGGCGGCCGGCTGGCTGCGTATCGGTATGACGGCCGGTACGGTGAGCGAGCCGAGGTAGTGCATGGGCGCCCCTATGGGCACCGCGTGCCAGCCGGCAAGCCCGAGCGCGCGGAAGGCGCGGACATCCATGCTGACGATGCCGTAGTCCAAGCCCCGCGCAAGCGCCCAGCGATACGCAAAATCGTACAAGCCCCAGGATACCTTAAGAGGAGCGCAGTCCTTGCGGACCGCAAGCGACCCGATCTCGAACGAGGGGCCCCGCTGCGCGGCTGCGATAAGCGCCGCAGCCTGGTGATAAAGCCGGCCCTGCCAGGCGGAAATTATGCCGCAGGGATGCGCCACGGACAGGCGGAGCGTCCCTACCACGTTTCCGGCTGCGTCGCCGGCAACCACGTAGGTATCGCCGTTCCCCGGATCCGGGGCGAAATCGGCGGCTTGCTCCGTGATATAGCCCGCCTGCACGTAGACATCGCGACAAAGACGTTTTGCCTGTATGACGGTCGCGGCAGCGGCGGCTTCCATAAAGCGGAGCGGCTCGCGCCCTGGCATTCCGGGAGATTGCATGGTACTGGATTTAGCTTTTGTCGAACGAAAGCGCGAGCAGGTCCGCGGCGACGAATTGCGGAGCGAACAGCGGCGCTTTCCGGCCTGTAAGGAAAAGGACTATTTCGCTGCAAAGCAGCGAAGCGACCAAGCCCACGGAAGCCGCTACGGCCGGTACCGGCATCGCGCCGGAGAGGATGGCCGCCTGTATCTCGGGCGTAAAAGAACGGGACGCATCCTTTACGTATTTCAGCGGGTTGATGCTGCCCCGCGCCTCGTCGTACTCGAAGTGCTCCTCGAAGCTGAGGCCCTGCGGATGAAAGCAGAATACACTCGCCCCCCAGCCGACGTTTGCGCCCATGAAGACATACTTGCCCTGCCGCCGCGCTTCCCGGTGAAGCATCACGGAGACCGCGGGCAGGGAGTATTCTATCTCGTCGACCAGGATATCGGCAGCCGAGACCACCTGCCTCACGTTCTCCGCGGTGAGCCCCTCGCGATAGACGCGGATATCTGCGTCCGGATTGATAAGACGAAGCTCCCCCGCTACCGCTTCCGCCTTATTGCGGCCGAGCGTCGCGCTGTTTGCGGCGAACTGCCGGTTGATATTGGCCGCCTCAAACGACTCCGGGTCGCAGAGAATAACGCGGCCGATGCCCGTACGCAGGAGCCGCTCGGCAAGCAGGCCCCCATCGCCGCCCGTACCGGCGATCGCAATACCCGTTTGCGAAAGCAAGGCCTGGTGCCCCTCGTCGATGAGTCCCCGATTCCGGATAAAGAGCCGGCCGGCGTCGCCCGGTGCGGCTTCGGCATACCTGAAAGCCCCTTCTGCGGTGTGTCCCATAGAGGCAAGGTAGCGGCGCCATATTTGCGCGCGATTGACAAAAGTCAATTTCCGGGAAGGGGATGCCTTGACTTAATATATTAATTCATGTAATGCGATTTACAAAAAGGCTCGCTGTGCACTATTTGTACAATTAGCCAGCAAAATATCCGCACGGTGCAATATGAATATTTTCGAATAATTGCGCTTATTTTTGAGTATTGCAACCATTTGAATACTGGCGCAGTTTAAACAATTTAAAACTAAATAGGATGCTAACAGACCGACTTCAAAAAATCAAAGATTATATACTTGTAAAAAAAGTACTATCATCTTCAGATAGAAAACTTCTGGAGATGATAAAACAAATGGATGACCTTGAAAACTCCATTGCATCTTCGGGAGCCAGCCCCACAGAAAGCCGATTAATATTAGAAATGATAGTCCGTCCTGGAAATGAAAATTGCGCCGTTTGCGGACGTACACTTAAATGAATCACATTTATGGGAAGGGGATATTACAATATTCTGCACAACACTGATAAAACAGATTTGATATTTGAAATTAACCCTGACGTTGGCATTGAAATACCTGATGACCAACAAAATTTGGTCATAGACATTGGCAATACGCTGTCAACAATTGCGCTCTTATATAAACCGAATACAGTTGAATTCATTAAAGCTTTTGATCAACTCTTTTATCTTGCAAAAACAGGCCTTGAAGGTGATTCTGCTCAACCTTCCTTAGCAACTAAAGCCTTGATCCAATTTAAAAAAGAAGTCGTTGACAAAGAGAGCGGAAAAAAGAAAAACGAGTACTTAAAGCAACTTGGAATTAGAGCATTGATTGGCTGTGCTCCGCTTCTCATGGTTGGCTCCTTCGTAAATTATATTGCTTGCAATAAAGTTCATTGCAATTGCATTCAATTAAATTACATTGCTGACATACTAATCTTGGTGAGTGGA
>JASLDA010000286.1 GCA_030151745.1 Chitinophagaceae bacterium
GATGATGTCCAGGAGCCGGATCATGCGCTCCGGGCTGCCGACGGAGGTGCCGCCGAACTTTAAAACCTTCATGATGGTGTGTCGATTTGCTGTTTTTAGGAATAAAAAAAAGAGGCTTACCGCCTGGTAAGCCTCTGAGTAGGTGTATTCTTGTTAGTGTATACGCATGTCAGCCTGGCTCACCCGGTAGAGTAAGTTTTTTGTGTTTGAGCTGTTTTGAAACAGAGAGGCGCTGCATGTGTTGAGGGCGCAAAGAAAGGAAATAATCTGATATGGCTCCGGAAGCGCTTTGCATCCCCGCTCATATCGCTTTCAGCCGCTCTTCTTCCAGGTCGATCTGGTACAGCTGCTGCCGGATGATCTCCTCGTCGATCTCGGGATCCTTGTTGAGGGTGGTAAGATATTGTCGCTGGCTTTCGAGCATCTCTACGAAGATGACCTTGGTCTTTTCATTCATCCAGCTGTCGTCCGCCGCCTTCGCCCGCTCCTCCCAGATCTTGAGGAATTTCTCCAGGCCGGCATGGCCGTTCAGCTCCTGCTCGTACTTGTCTTTGAGGAACTCGTAGACATGCTGGCGGAGACCTTGCTTCATTTGCTGTTTGGTGGAGGCTTCCCGGTCATGGAGCATAGGGTCGTCGAACAAGCGCGAGCGATTGATGATATACGGCAGGGTCAGGCCCTGTAGCAGCAGGGTCAGCAGGATCGCGACGAAGGTGATGAACAGGATGAGATCCCGCTGGGGGAAGGCGCTGCCGTTGTCCAGGTAAACCGGTATGGCGAGCGCCGCAGCCAGGGATACCACGCCCCGCATGCCGGTCCAGCCCAGTACCAGGGGCAGCAGCAGCGAACGGCTGCGGGTTCCGGCGCGGGGCACTACGCTGGGGCGGAAAATATACGTGGCCAGCAGGGCCGCGTACGAGCTGATGATACGTGCGGCGATCAGCACTGCCGTCACCAGCAGGCCGTACCCGATGGCCTCCCGCAGGGGAATGCCTTTCAGGCGCAGGCCCTCGACGATCTCCGGGAGCTGCAGCCCGATGATCAGAAACACGATCCCGTTCAGGATGAACACCAGGCTTTGCCAGACGCTGAAGCCGCTCAGGCGGCTGGCGCTGTTCAGAAAGACCAGCCGCCTGGCCGACATGAACAGGCCCCCGCTCACCACGGCCAGTACGCCGGAGCAATGGAACTGCTCGGCTATCCAGTACATCAGGTAAGGCTCGATAAGCGTAAGGGCTATATCCGAGGACGCTTTTGTCGGAAGCCATTTGTGAGCCTGCACGAAGAGCCAGGCCAGCAGCAGGCCGATGCCGGAGCCCCCCGCGACCATCCACAGGAAGCTGGTGGCCGCGTCCTGCCAGACGAACTGTCCCGTAGCTACGGCAACCAGCGCAAACCGGAAGATGATCAGCGACGAAGCGTCGTTGAGCAGGCTTTCGCCCTCGAGTATGGCCGAGGTGGATCTGGAAATCTTGACGAACCTGGTGATGGCGCCGGTGCTCACGGCGTCGGGAGGGGAGACGATGCCGCCCAGCAGAAAGCCGAGCGCCAGCGTAAACCCGGGAATGAAGTGGTTGGCAACGACCGCTACCGACAGCGCCGTGAAGAACACGACGAGGAACGCGAAGCTGCTTATGATGCGCCACCATTTCATCATTTCCTTGAAGGAAATGGACCAGGCTGCCTCGAACAGCAAGGGCGGCAGGAAAATGAAGAATATCAGGTCTGGATTGATCTTCAGCCGCGGCAGGCCCGGAACGAAGCTGATCAGCAAGCCGGCCACGACCAGCAGGATCGGGTAGGCGATCCTGAGTCGTGTGGCCCACATTTCCAGGAGCACCACTGCTGCGATCATCGCCAGGAAAAACGGGAGTATGGTATGCATGGAAGCCATAGCCTGACAGTAGTTCCGTTTTTGTATTTATTGCATCCCTAAGAGAGCCCGGGCAGCGATGGCTCACGAATATAGGTGCAAAATATGCTGCGCCGGCCCGGTGCCGGTATAGCGGTTTATTTTTACCTAAAATTCATCGACATGAAGTTGAAGATCAGCACGGTTTTCTATTTCGTAATGCTCTTCGGGATTGTCGGGGCTATTCTGCTGATTCTGAACCTGGGCAGGAGCCTGGAGCCTGCAGCCATCGGTACATCGGGCACCGCCGTCGCGGAGACGCCTGGCGCATCGAGCTTCCTGCAGGCGCTTTCAAGCCCGGTCGTCATTGTCATCCTGCAGCTGATCGTGATCATCTTCAGCTCGCAGCTGTTCGTTGCGGTCTTCCGGAAGATCGGGCAGCCGGCCGTCATAGGGGAGATCATCGCCGGTATCGTGCTGGGGCCTTCGCTGCTGGGCATGCTCATGCCGGAGCTCAGCGCTTTCCTTTTTCCGAAGAGCTCGCTGGGAAACCTGCAGATGCTGAGCCAGGTAGGGCTCGTGCTGTTCATGTTCGTGATCGGTATGGAGCTTAATATCGAGTTCCTCCGGAAAAAAGCGAAGGCTGCCGTTATCATAAGTCATGCGAGCATCCTGGTGCCTTATCTGCTGGGAGTGCTGCTCGCCCTGTTCCTGTATAAATCGTATGCGCCGGCGAATATCCCGTTCTACGCATTTACGCTGTTCCTCGGAATCGCCATGAGCATCACCGCCTTTCCTGTCCTGGCGCGCATCATCAAGGAGCGGGGCATCGTGCATACCCGTCTCGGGACGATCGCCCTGACCTGCGCGGCGGCCGACGATATCACTGCCTGGTGTCTGCTGGCATTCGTCATCGCCATCGTAAAGGCAGGATCGCTCGGCGCGTCGATATATACGATCTTGCTGACGGTCGCTTTCATAGTCCTGATGCTGTATGGGGTGAAGCCCGTGCTCAGGCGGGTTATCGAGCGGAGGAATGCTGCCGGGACGATCACCAGGGCTTCGATTGCGCTCGTGTTCACGGTGCTTCTCGTGAGCGCCTTTATCAGTGAGCTGATAGGTATCCATGCCTTGTTCGGGGCCTTCCTGGCCGGGACCATCATGCCGCAGTCGTTCAATTTCCGGGAGCAGGTGATCGGCAAAACCGAGGATGTGACGACGGTGCTGCTCCTGCCCCTGTTTTTTGTCTTCACCGGTCTGCGTACCCAGATCGGGCTGCTGAACGATGCCGGGGCCTGGGGAATCTGCCTGCTGATCACCCTGGTGGCGGTCGTTGGTAAGTTCGGCGGCAGCGCGCTGGCGGCCAGGGTGACCGGCGAAAACCTCTACAGCAGCCTGGCCATCGGCACTTTGATGAATACCCGAGGGCTGGTGGAGCTCGTCGTGCTGAACATCGGCTATGACCTGGGCATCCTGACACCGAAGCTTTTCGCCATGTTCGTACTGATGGCGCTGATTACGACGGTCATGACCAATCCCCTGATGAACAAGCTCAACCGGCTGTTCCCACGGGAAGCCCAGGCCGAGCTGAGGAGCTGAACTGGCTCCCGCCGCGGACTGCTCGGGGGGATTGTTGAGGTGTCACCTCCAACTGAGGTGACACCTCGATTCAATACAGAGCATTTACCTAGCGGAGCACTATTGTTTAATCCATTTGCAAAACTCGGTGGCATCAGCTGTGCTAAGTCTGAGAGAATAGAAACCGGGATTTAAAAGATGGGCCGGCAAAGGGAGCCGATGTGAGCCCGGCGTCAGGTGAACCGAGTGTTGCCAGAGCATTTTCCCCGTAAGGTCTGTCACGTTCATTTGCACTGTTGTTTCAATTGCCAGATAGACCAAGAGCTTGGCATAATTGTCTGACGGATTAGGGGCGATTGCCGCGTGGAATGAGAGATTGTTCGGATGCTTG
>JASLDA010000319.1 GCA_030151745.1 Chitinophagaceae bacterium
GTCGTTCAAGCGCTTCCTGAGGCCTTATATTTTGGGAGCTGCCGGGCTTGGACTGCTTGCTCTGGTCGCCAATCACTATATCGTCCCCATGGCGAATAAAGGCCGGCTGGAGTTTGAGGACAAGTACATCCATGAAAAAGTCACGAACTCGGACCGGGACGTGCACCTGCAGCTGAGCCCGAACCTGCTCGTATATGTGCAGAACTACGATTACGTGTCGAATACCGGCTTCCGGTTCACGGCCGAGCGCATCGCCGGGACGCGGCTCCTGCAGAAGACCAGCGCCGAGCGCATCTCATACGACAGCGCGAAGAAGATCTGGAACCTTTCCGGCGTTCACATCCGGACAAACGACACCGGCGTTAAGGAGTCCCACCAGTACTACCCCGAGCTCGCGCAGCACTATCCTTTTACGCCGCGGGACCTGAAGGAAAACGACGACGTGAAGGAGGCCCTGACCACACCGCAGCTCAAGGCCTTTATCCGCCGGCAGCAGCAGCACGGCAACGACAACCTGAATATCTACTTCGTCGAAGAGTACCGGCGTACCGCGCAGCCGGTGGCCGGGTTCATCCTCTGCATTATCGGCGCCTGCATCGCGAGCCGCAAGATCCGCGGCGGCAGCGGCTTTCACCTGGCCATCGGCATCGCGATCAGCCTGGTCTACATGCTCTGCCTGCAATTCTCGACCACCTTTTCCACCAAGGCCGGCCTCAATCCCCAGATCGCCGTCTGGATCCCGAACTTCCTCGCCGCGATCGCAGCCTGGATCATCTACCGCAGGCAGTCCTCAGGACGCTAATCTGCCGTGACAGATCGTCAATAGGTCCCTGTTCATGGCGAGCGCAGGTTCGGGCGAACAGGAGTCGAGCCATGGCATGAAAAGCCCCGGGAGCGCCGCTGTCACTTCCCTAATGATTGCTGCGCATTTGAATGTTGGAAGCTTCGCGTTGGAGTGTTGGATGCCTTTGGCGTTGGATGCTTCGCGTTGGAATGTTGGATGCTTTCGGCGTTGGAAGGGTTTCCCAAGGAGGGCCAACTATCCAACTATCCAACCATACTCTGTGCCGCTATCCAACCGCTGGACCAGGCGTGCTGGAAATTGTAGCCTCCGGTGATGCCGTCGACGTCCAGGGCTTCCCCGGCGAAATACAGTCCGGGGACGATCCGGCTCTCCATGGTCTGGGGATTCACTTCCGACAGCGTGATGCCGCCGCAGGTGACGAATTCCTCCTTAAAGGTGGTTTTACCCCGCATCTCGTACAGATCCGCGACGAGGCTGCACTGGAGCTTCTGGCGCGCGGCGGCCGAAAGCTCCGCCCAGCGCGTATCCGGACCGATCTGCGCCCGTTCCAGGAAGAACTCCCAAAGCCGCCGCGGCAGCCCGAAGGGGTTCCGCTGCCCGAGCTGCTGCCTGCCCTGGTATTGCCGGAGCTCCGCCAGCTGCGCCGCACACTCGGCCTCGCTCGTCTCGCCAAGCCAGTTGACGCTGAAACGGGCCTGGTATTGCTGTTCCTGCAGGTACCTTGCGGCCCAGGCGGAGGTCTTCAGCACGGCCGGCCCGCTCATGCCCCAATGCGTGATGAGCAAAGGGCCCCGCTGGCTGAATTTCGTCCCCGCCAGGCGTACCGTGGCATCCGGAACGGCGACGCCCATCAGCGCCGTGATCGGGTTGCCGGGAAGGTTGAACGTAAACAGCGAGGGCGCGGGCGGCTGGATCGTATGCCCCAGCCTGGTAAGCCAGCTCCATTGGTCGGGCTTCAGCAGGCTGCCGGGCGCCAGCAGGAGCCTGTCGCAGGAGGCGGTGCCGGTATCCGCGAAGTGCAGCACCCAGCCGCCATCCCGGGGATAGGCATCCACGAGCGACTTATTGAGCGAGACGGCAGCGCCGCGGCGGTTCATGGCTGCGACTATCGCGTCGATGATGGACTGCGAATCGTCGGTGACGGGGAACATGCGGCCGTCCGCCTCTTCCTTAATCGCCACGCCGCACTGCCCGAACCAGTCGATGGTCTGCCGCGGGCCGAAGCGATGCAGGCTGCGCTTCAGCAGGCTCTGGCCGCGGGGATAGCGGCGAACGAGCTCGGGGATCTCGAAGCAGGCATGCGTCACGTTGCAGCGGCCGCCGCCGGAGACCTTCACCTTCTGCAGCAACTTCCCGCTTTTCTCGAAAACCTGCACGCTATGCCCTTCCGGCACATTAGCTGCGGCAAAGCAGCCTGCCGCTCCGCCGCCTATGATCGCAATCCGGCTCATGACTGAACTTGTTCCCCGGATTTCATCTGCGCATCGGCGACGGCGATGGCGATCATATTTACGATCTGCCGCACGGAGCTTCCCAGCTGCAGTACGTGCACGGGCTTGCGCAGGCCCAGCAGGATGGGGCCTACGGCTTCCGCGCCGCCCAGCTCCTGCAGCAGGTGATAGGCGATATTGCCGGCAGCCAGGTTCGGGAATATGAGCACATTCGGCTCCTCGTCCACCAGCGGCGAGAAGGGATAATTCTCCCGCAGCAGGTCTTTGTTGAAAGCCACGCCTGCCTGCAGCTCGCCGTCGATCACCATATGGGGATAACGC
>JASLDA010000335.1 GCA_030151745.1 Chitinophagaceae bacterium
TCGTTAGCGACTCGGCGTTCGCGGCCGGCCCGCGGCTTTGAGCCAGCACAACGCTGGTGGTGAATCCTGCGGCGAGAATAGCGGCGGCTGCAACGACAGCGCTGCTGCCGGCTTTGCGGTAGAGCATCATGATACGGCGCTTTAAAGGGTGATGAAAGAATGCATGCGTGCTTGAGGGAAGTTGAGGAAGTCCGAACTGCGCTTGTATCAACAACCCCGCATAGGCCTCCGGCTGCGTACCGTTGCAGGCGATATGATCCGCTTCGAACTCATGAACGACCTTGAGCTCACGGCCGAGCAGCCAGTGTGCCGGCGAGATCCAGAACAGGGCCCGGCTGACCAGCAGCACGATCAGATCGAAGCGGTGGCCGGCGCGGATATGAGCCAGCTCGTGATCCAGTACGGCAGCGCCGACCTCCGAACCGGGGATGAAGATCCTGCGGCCCAGGGTGCCCGGCCCGGTGCCGGTCCCGGTGACCAGGCGATATCCCGCGAACTGCCGGGCCGGCTTTCCCCGGAGCCTGCGTCGCAGCCGGAGGTAGCCGCTCAGGTATACCAGCGCGGTCAGGATGCAGCCGGCGCAATAGAGCGTCGCGATCCAGTCCGGGCCGTCTCTTCTTTCCGCTACCGCCTTGGTCCCCGCCCGGAGCGCCGGGAGCATGACGGAGATCTGCTTCGCGGCAGGGGCGATGTTTTCCGGCAATCGGATCAGCGGCAGGATGCCGGGCAAGGCGAGCGCCAGCAGCAGGTAGATGCGGCTTGCGCGATGGAATGTCCGGTTTCGCAGCAGCGCATAATAGATCGTCCAGAAGATGGCTGCATAAGCGCAGGCCGCTGCCAGGTACCGGAGGAGCTCCATCGCTATTTTTTTTTGGATTTGAGTGTATTCAGGATGTCTTCCAGCTCGTCGATATCCATCTTCTTATCGGCAACGAAAAATGAGACCATATCTGCGAATGAGCCGTTGAAATAGCTTTTCACGACCTGCGAGATCGTCTTGCGGCTGTAATCGTCCTTTGAAACGAGCGCGCGAAAGAGGTTGGCGTTTCCGACGGGCTCGGCGGCGACGAAGCCTTTCTCGATGAGGATCTTGAGAATGGTATTGACCGTATTGGCGTGCGGCCTGGGATCGGGCAGGTTTGCGATGATATCCCTGACCAGCGCCGGCTCCTGGACCCAAAGCGCCTTCATGATGCGCTCCTCGGCCTTCGTCAGCTGCGGCTGTTCTTCTTTCTTTCGGGGCATTTCTACTAATTGTTTAGTAAATCTACTAAGGAATTAGTGGAATTGCCAAGCCGGTAAATGTTAAAGTGCCGGGCTTTGATTTGCCGGCAAGCTCTCAGAGGAACATGCCGCCCGATACCTCGATGCGCTGGGCGTTGATCCACCGGGCATCTTCGGTGCAGAGAAAGGCGACCACGCCGCCGATATCCCCCGGCAGGCCGACGCGTCCCAGCGAGGTATTTGCGGCGATGGCGGCGTTGATCTGCGGATTGTCGCGTACGGCGCCGCCTCCGAAGTCGGTTTCGATGGCTCCGGGGGCAACGATGTTTACGCGGATGCCCCGGGCGCCGAGCTCCTTGGCTTCGTAGCGGGTGAGCACTTCCATCGCGCCTTTCATGGAGGCATACGCGGCATAGCCGGGCGTTGCGAAGCGCGCGAGCCCGGATGAGATATTGATGATGCCGCCGCCGTCGTTCATGAGCTTCAGCGCATGCTGCGTTATGAGAAAGGGGCCTTTGAAGTGGATTTCGAAAAGGCTTTCGAGCTGCGCCGGGCTGGTTTCTGTGAATGCCGCATGGATGCCGATGCCGGCGTTGTTGATGAGAAAGTCCAGCTTGCGGCCGCCGAAGCTTTGCTCCAGCGTCGCCTGTACCTGCGCAAAGAACTCGTCGAAGCCGCTGCTCCGGGAAACGTCCAGCTGCAGTGCTGCGACTTTACTTCCGAGCGCCGCGATCTGCGCGGCCACCTTGTCGGCTTCCTCCTTGTTCGAGTGATAGGTGAGGATGATATCCAGGCCTTTTTCCGCGATGCGCAGGGCCATCTCTTTGCCGAGTCCGCGGCTGCCGCCGGTGAGCAGCGCGATTCTATTCGTGTTTGCCATGATTGCTGTTTGTGTTATTTGGCGACGCAAAGCTCAGCAAGCGGGCTTAGGAAAAATGGTGCAGACTTCAGAATTTCAGGTCGCGGCTGCGCGCTGTTTCTTGCGGTATTGCATGGGCGTTTCGCCGGTCATATTCTTGTAGAACTTGGTGAAGTTCGTCGGCTCCGAGTACATGAAGGTATAAGCGACGTCGGCGACGGATATGCCCGTATCCCGCAGCATGCGCTGCGCTTCCGCGATAATGCGGTTCTCCATGATCTCGCAGGGAGAAATGCCGAGCGTATCGTGGATCGTATTGGTCAGATGGCGCGGATGCACGAACAGGCGCGCCGCGAAATCCCTGGCATGGAACAGCTTTTCCGCGCGGCCGGCAAGCAGGTCGGCGAGGTGCTCCTCTGCGAGCTTGAGAAAGGACGCGGTGATCGCTTCCGGTCGTGCAGCCTGTAAGCGGTAAGCCATGGTACTCGAAAAACCAAAGCTACGGCGGCACAGCCCTGATTGCCGCATCAGTGTTTTTTATCCGGCTCGAAATCGAGGGAGACCGAATTCATGCAGTAGCGCTTGCCGGTCGGGGGCGGGCCGTCATCGAAAAGATGGCCGAGATGCGCGCCGCAGCGGCCGCAGAGCACCTCGGTACGGTCCATGCCGTGGGAATGATCGGGCTCATATCTCACCGATGTGGCCCGCATGGTTTCAAAGAAGCTCGGCCAGCCGCAGGTCGAGGCAAATTTGGCATCGGAGCGGAAGAGGGCATTGCCGCAGGCCGCGCAGTAGTAGGTGCCGATGCCCGTATAGTTCCAGTATTTGCCTGTAAAGGCCTGCTGCGTCTCCTTGTTGCGCGCGACCTGGTAAAGCGAGTCGGGCAGTACCTTCCGCCATATGGAGTCGGGGAGCAGAAGCGTCGTCGTATCGGTCCGTGAATAGAAACGGTTCCGGAAATCCGTCCTGGTTTGGGGAACGCCCTGCGCCTTGCTGGACTGCCGTAGCTCGCAGCCGGTCAGCACGACTATCAGAAGCAGGAAGAGAAGGGAGCTGCGCATGATCTTGAGCTTTAGGGAATGCCGAACAGAATCAGGCCATAAACAATTACAAGGCTCCGCGGGAGGCGGCTTGCTATACCCGGTCGAGCGCGATATGGGGTTCCGGAGGGCGTTGAACCAAGATCCGGTCTCCGGTCCGGATCCTCCCGCCCCGGAGCACGACCGCCATGATGCCGCACTTCCGGATCAGGTTCCCGGCAGCGTCCCGGTCGAGCAGGGCTTTCATCAGCCCCGGCTGCAGGCCGTCGAGTTGTGCGCAGGGATTGCGCAGGCCCGTTACCCGGATCAGGGCCGAGTCGCCGAGCTGCAGCTCTGTGCCCAGCGGGAGCTCCAGCAGGGCGATTCCACGGGTAAGCACATTTTCTCCCATCGCGCCGGGGGCTATGCCGAAGCCTTTCCGGGCCAGCTCCTCGAACAGCTCTTCATGGATCAGATGCACCTGCCGCAGGTTGGGCTGATTTGGGTCCTGAGCCACGCGCGAGCGGTGCTTCACCTTCGTACCCATATGTGCATCCCCCGCTACGCCGAGACCGGCGATCAGCTCCAGCTCCGGCACGCAGGCTTTACTGAAGCTATGTGTCGGGGACAGGCTCAGGGAAGCGACGAAGGGCATGGCGCAAAGATCGGCTATCTGCAGCCTCCGGTAGACGGCTTTTGCGGCTGCGATGGCCCCCGATTGCCGGGCATGCGCTATCTTTCTGCGATGCCCCCCGTATTCCGCTGCGCCTTACTGGGCGTCGCGATCCTGATCCACATAGCTTCCGCGGCCGTCGGCAGCCCGGCAGACAGTCTCCTGGAACTCGCGCGCAGCACAGCGGATCCGCAGCGCCGGGACGCGCTGCACTATGACGCGGGTCTCCGTTATTACTATGCCGGCGCTCATGATTCGGCGCTCGGGCTCTTTGCCCGGACACGGACGAGCTCCGATCCCGAGCTGCGCGTGAAGACATTGAATGCCATCGGGAATATCTACGCAGATCGCGGCGAAAGCCCGAAGGCGCTGGAGCTCTATCGCCAGGCGCTTGACGAGGCCCTGGCCTATCGTGCTGTCCTGGCAGAACGGCGCCGCATGCTGAAGCTCTACATCTCGCTCGGGGCTGTCCTGGCGCTGGGCGCGATCTTCGGCCTTATTTACCGGAACCGGCGCATACGGGACAGGCTTAACGAGGAGCGCCAGGTAGCTCAGGCTATGATCGACGCGGAGCAGCGTGAGCGTATCCGGGTTGCTAGGGATTTGCATGACAACATCGGACAGATGTTGGCGGTACTGCGCATGCAGGTTTCCGGTCTTGAGAAAGAAGTTCCCGATGCGGCCCGCGACCGCGCGGTAAAGACCGCCGAGCTGGTGGACCGTGCGGCCTCGGAAGTGCGCGGCATATCGCATAACCTCATCCCCGAGGAGCTGAACTATGGGCTCAGCAGCGCGATCCGTTCCCTTTGCGAGAAGATCAGCACGGCGGGCTCGCTCCAGGCCTTCGCTGAAATCGCGGAGCCGCTGCGCCACAAGAAGTTCTCCATACATTTCGAACTGGCGCTTTATAAGATCATCCAGGAGGTGCTTGCAGGGATGATCCGGCAATCCGGGGCCAGCATCATCCGCATTCGCATCGACCAGGAGCAGCGGGCGATGCGGATCCTGGTCCAGGACAACGGCCGCGGCTTCGGCACAGCGCGGGTTACCGACTCTGAAGGCCTGGGCTGGAAGAACATCGCAGCCCGGGCCCGGCTCCTGCAAGGCCGGATGGAGGTCAGCAGCGAACGGGAGCAGGGCAATCAGGTAAGTATTCGCATCCCGGACATCCTATAAGGTTCGGGTGCAATGCTGTCCGCCTGGTTGTTAGGGTTTTGTTAGACTGCAAGGGATAGGGTAAATCCGGCATCCGGCTTGTCTTTTACCTGTCAAAACCAAACACATGAAGGCGTTGAAAATCGCGCTCCTGGTAGTAGGAGCAATCATCGGGCTCAGTTCCTGCGTCGTTCCCGTGCCGGTAGGCGGCGGGCCTGGCTATTACCGCGGCGGCCCCGTCTACCGCGGCCCTGTCTACCGCGGCGGTCCGGGCTATTATGGTGGCGGGCCTCGCTACCACCATGGCGGTGGCGGCCACCACGGCCACCGCGGCCGGGGGGGATACAGGTAATCCTTTAGTAGGCGCGGCCCCGGATACCCATCCGGGGCCGCCTTTTGCGCTTAGCGCCGCACCCATTCTTTTTCCAGCACTTTGATCTTCTTTTCCATCGCATCGTAGCCGATGACGTGGATGAGAAAGCCCGGCGTGCCGTCCTGCTGAAGCTCGCGGTGAATGATGCCGATGGGAACGGGGCCGCTGCTCTGCGGGGCCGGGGGCGCCGCATGTGCCGGATTGAGCTTGATCGTATAGATCAGGATACTGAGCGAGCAGACTACCATCGAGAATGCAAGCGAGACCCGGAGAATCTTTTGAACGGAGAGCATATGGTTGATTTTGAGGATTTTGGAAGGAGGTAAAGATGCGCAAAGACACTGCATCTGCAAAATCCGGCGCTACCCGGGATTCCGGTGCATAAGGCAGGCTTCGCACGCCTGAAACATTCTCTAAACTTTAGGTCTGCGGCCAGGCGCTCATTGGATGAAATAAGGCAATTTGCCGGCCCGTTTCCGATCATGTTCCTGAGCCTTTCCCGCTTTAAGTGCTGCTTTTGCCTGCTGCTTTGTATCACCCTGCTCAGCCGGCCCGGGGCAGCGCAAAGCTATTCGCAGCAGTTTGACGCCCTGTTTATCCGGCAGCAGCCCGATACCCTACAGATACGGACCTTGCTCCGGCTCTGGCAGCGCATGAGCCCCGACGATCCGCAACTGTATGTCGCAGCCTTCAACTTCTATTTCATGCAGAGCTGGCGCGAAATGCCGGCAATGGCGCCCGGGCCCAGCGGCAGCCAGGCTTATGCGGCTTCCGACAGCGATGGGCATGCTGCGGGCTATCCGGGTCGGGGCGCGGCCTATGATCCGCACAAGCTCCGTGCCGCCTTCGAATGGATAGATGAAGGCATACGCCGCTTCCCGGATCGCCTCGATATGCGGCTCGGTAAAGCCCAGGTGCTGCGGATCGTAGACAGCTACGACAGCCTCTTGTCGGTGATGCAGGGCATATTGAGCCGTTCGGTGGATAACAGGAACCAGTGGTAC
>JASLDA010000337.1 GCA_030151745.1 Chitinophagaceae bacterium
GGTTCTGGATGGCCTGGCCTTTTGTGTTGCGTTCTTCTTCCGGGGTCTTATAGACCTTGAGCCAGTAGCAGCGGCCCTTTTCGGTGAAGAACAGCAGCGTATGGTGCGTCGAGGCGATGAACAGGTGCTCGATATAGTCTTCTTCCCGGGTCTTGCCGCCGATGGATCCGCGGCCGCCGCGGCGCTGGGCCCGGTATTCGGCTGCGGATGTGCGCTTGATATAGCCCAGGTGGGAGATGGTGATCACCACATCCTCTTCCTTGATCATATCCAGCATGTCCACTTCGCTGTCGCTGTAGTCGATCTCGGAGCGGCGCTCGTCGCCGAAGCGGGATTTCACTTCCTGCAGCTCGGTCTTGATGATGTCGTAGCGCATTTCCTCGCTGCCGAGGATGGCTTCCAGGTGCGCGATCTGTTTCATCAGCTCGGCATGCTCTTCGCGGATCTTGTCGCGCTCCATGCCGGTCAGGCGCTGCAGGCGCAGCTCCAGCACGGCCTTGGCCTGGATTTCCGTCATGCCGAAGTTGTTCATCAGCCCGTCCTTGGCCATTTCCGGGTTGGCGGAGCTCCGGATGAGGGCGATGACCTCGTCGAGGTGATCCAGGGCTATCAGGTAGCCCTCCAGGATATGGGCGCGCTTGCGCGCTTCGCGGAGCTCGTACTCGGTGCGGCGCACCACGACCTCGTGGCGGAAGGAAACGAACTCGGCGATCAGCTCCTTCAGGTTGAGCGTCTTCGGGCGGCCGCCGACGATCACGACATTGTTGATGCCGTAGCTGGTCTGGAGCTCGGAATATTTGTAAAGCTGGTTGATGATGACCTGCGCGACAGCGTCCCGGCGCACTTCCACTACCACGCGGGTGCCTTCCTTGTTGGATTCGTTGGCTACGTGCGTGATGCCTTCGATGATCTTGGTATTGACCAGCTGGCCGATCTTTTCCGCCAGCGCGTCGCGGCTGACCTGGTAGGGAACGCTGGTAATGACGATGGTCTCCCGGCCGCTCTTGCTGGTCTCGACGGTAGTCTTGCCGCGCACCACCACGCGGCCGCGGCCCGTCATGGATGCCTGGCGCACGCCTTCGATGCCGTAGATGATGCCGCCCGTCGGGAAATCCGGGGCCTTTACGTGCTTCATCAGCTCGTCGATGGAAATGTCGCGGTCCTCGATATAGGCCACGCAGCCGTCCACCACCTCGCTGAGGTTGTGCGGCAGCATATTGGTGGCCATACCGACGGCGATGCCGGAAGACCCGTTCACCAGCAGCTGCGGGATGCGCGTCGGCAGCACTGTCGGCTCCTCGAGTGTATCGTCGAAGTTGAGGCTGAAGTCGACCGTTTCCTTGTCGATATCGGCAAGCATGCTTTCGCCCAGGCGCTGCAGGCGCACCTCCGTGTACCGCATGGCCGCCGGGCCGTCCCCGTCCGGGGAGCCGAAGTTACCCTGGCCGTCGACGAGCATGTAGCGCATCGACCATTCCTGGGCCATCCGGGCCATAGCCTCGTACACGGAGGAATCTCCGTGGGGGTGATATTTACCCAGCACTTCTCCGACCACACGGGCCGATTTCTTGTGCGGCTTATTGTAATTGACGCCGAGCTCGTGCATCGCGTACAGGACGCGGCGGTGCACCGGCTTCAGTCCGTCGCGTACGTCCGGCAGGGCACGGCCGACGATCACGGACATAGAGTAGTCAATATAAGCAGTCTTCATCTGCTCTTCGATATTGACCTGAACGATTTTATTGGGCTGATCTTCCGGAAGTCCGGACTCGGGAACCTGCTCGTCTGCCATCTGTTCCTAATGAAAATTTAGATAGCAAATTTACGCTTTAGTCCCGGTAAATCAGCGGTTTTAGACGGATTCACGCGGATATTAACCCTTGATTTTTTATGGCCGGGAATATATGCGGCCGAACCTGCCTGCGACCGGCCCCGGAAGCGCCCCACCCGCTCCCGGTATGCATGCCGAAATTGCATGAAATTGTATATTTTAAATTTTACGAAGCGATATAATGTTGTCACTACAATGTTAATAATGAAAAATTCATTTTCAATTAGCCTGAAAAGGATTATTTGCAAAAAATTATGTCTGGACGCTGAGTTTTGCACAAGATTTGGTAATTAATGCATGACAATTTTTTCAGGGCTTGTTTCTTATCTAAATGAACGGATTCGCATGTTTCCCGTTGCTAGTCAAGGTCCGGCCTCCGAAACGCTTGTATTGCTAACCCCCAACTTTTGTTCCTACACTCCTTATTATGTTGAACGTTCTTGTGGCCGGCGCCGGAAAATCTTCTCCCTGGCTTATTAAGTATTTGCTGCAGCATGCTTCCCGGTCCAAATGGATCGTAACCGTAGCCGACGGCAATGCCCAGGCTATCGAATCCCGGATCGGGGATCACCCTGCCGCGCGATCCGCGGTCTTCGATATCACCAACGACCGCGAGCGCCGGCAGCTGGTCCAGGGCGCAGATATCGTAGTCTCGCTGATGCCCCCGCATCTGCACGTGCTGCTGGCCAAGGACTGCCTCGAATTCCGCAAGAATATTATTACCTCGTCCTATATCTCCCCGGAAATGAAGGAGCTGGACAAGGCCGTGAAGGAAGCGGGACTCATGTTCATGTGCGAGATGGGGCTCGATCCCGGGATCGACCATATGACGGCCAGCCAGATCATCCATAGCATCCAGCGTGTTGCCGGAGAGCTGACCAGCTTCTCGTCCTATTGCGGCGGACTGATCGCCCCGGAAAGCGACGACAATCCCTGGCATTACAAGTTCAGCTGGAATCCCCGCAATATCATCGACGCCGGAAAGGCCGGCGCCGCCTACCTGAAGAACGGCGCGAGGACCGAGGTCGACTATGCCGGCATCTTCCGCAAGAACGAGACGATCGAGGTCGCCGGCCAGGGCCGCTTTGCCTGGTACCCCAACCGCGACAGCCTGAAGTACCTGGATCTCTACGAAGTGCCGGATGCAACGACCTTCCTGCGCGCTACCCTGCGCCACCCCGACTTCTGCACGGGCTGGAACGCCCTGGTAAAGCTGGGCGCAACCGATTCGGACAGCCTGGCGGGAAACAAGCCCTCGACCTACGGCGAATGGATAAAGGCGCTCAGCGGCTATAGCGATACGGCCCTGTCCCTCCGGGACCATGTAGCCAATGTGCTGCAGCTGAAGGCGAAGGAAAAGGTCCTCAAGATGCTGGAATGGCTGGGACTGTTCTCAGACGAGGCGATACCTGCGGGCGCGGCCAGCAACGGGGATGTGCTGCTGGGGCTCCTGGAGCGGAAATGGGAGATGCGACCCGAAGACAAGGACATGGTGGTGATGCAGCATGAGGTGGAATACCTGCACCGCGGCCGGCAAAATAAGCTGATCTCCTCCATGGTGATCAAGGGCGAGAACCGCGAGCTCTCGGCGATGGCCAAGACGGTCGGCCTGCCGATGGGCGTGCTGACGCGGATGATCACGTCCAGCAAGCTCCGCCTGCCCCAGGGCGTGCTGATCCCGAACATGGCCTCCATCTACCGCCCAGTAATGAACGAGCTGGTGCACTATGGAATCGAATTCCATGATCTGAACGGATAATGGTAGGGGATTTTAAATTTTAGATTGAAGATTTTAGATTGAAGCGGAAGGAATAAAAAAGCCGTCGGACAAGATCCGACGGCTTTTCCATGAAAACTCTATACTAAAGCAAAGGCTCCACGGCCCGTTTCACTACGTCCACAACGCTATGTAAGCTAAGGCTCCCGCTCCATTGCAAATTGCCTACTGCAAACTCTATGTAAGCTAAGGCTCCCGCTCCACTGCAAACTGCCTACTGCAAACTGCCAATTCAACTACCGATACCGCGCCAGCTCGCGCTGCGATTCACGATCCTTGATGCTGTCGCGCTTGTCGTGGAGCTTTTTACCACGTCCCAGTCCGATCTCCATTTTGGCGAAGCCCTTATCGTTGATGAAGATATTCAGCGGTACGATGGACAGCCCTTTTTCCTTCACTTTCGCGGCCCATTTCTGAAGCTCGCGTTTCTTCAGCAGCAGCTTACGGTCGCGCAGCGGGTCGTGGCGCGTATAGCCTGCATTGACATAGTCGGCGATATGAAGGCTCTTTACCCAGAGCTCCCCGTCGATATACATGCAGTAGCTGTCGGCAAAGCTCACTTTGCCCATCCGGATCGATTTGATTTCCGAGCCGGTGAGTACCATCCCGGCCGTCATGCGGTCCTCGATGGCATACTCGAATGTAGCCGGCCGGTTTTTGATAAATACCTTCTGCACTGGAAATTGGTAGGTGAAGTTGGAGAGTTGTTTTGG
>JASLDA010000353.1 GCA_030151745.1 Chitinophagaceae bacterium
GGAACTGCGGATAAGCAGTACGGGATAAGCGGCCGGCATTAAAACGCCAGGTCTTCCCGCGCCACGATATGGTCGATATCGGTACATGCCAGCGTATAGCCGTCGAACTGGTTATTGACGCCGAACCTCGGGATCGCCGAACAGCTTACCCAGCGGTAAGCCTCCTCGTGGCGGAGGCGGAAGCGTACGTCGAACTTTGAACGCCCCTTCAGCGCGGCCTTATATACCCGGTTGTACTCTTCCAGATCGTCCGGGTGTATATCGGCCTGCCAGCTGCCGCTGTGATCGTTCTCGCTTTTGCCGGTAAAGCCAAGCCATTGCCGGTTGTAGAAATTGAACACCCCATCGGAGCCGGACATGGCGATCATCACGGGAGCGCTGTTTGCCAGGGTCCGGAACTGCAGCTCGCTGTACCGCAGCTGCTGCTCGCTGCTCTTGCGATCCGTAATATCCAGCATAATACCGCTCATCGCTTCCGGGACACCGCCTTCGCCGTAAGTGACCATACCCGAAGCCGCCAGCCAGTGAATGCTGTTGTCCGGCCAGCTGACGCGGAATTCCTTGCTGAAGGACTCGTGCCGGACAATGGCCTGTTCGATAGCGGCACTCACCTCCTCCCGATCTTCGGAAATGATCAGCTGCAGGAATTGCTCGAAGCTGATCGGGGAGTCCTCATTCAGTCCCAGATTGCCCAGGAACTGGGCGGAAGGCTTAAAGACACCGTTCTGCAGCTCCAGCCCGAAGGTGCCGATCCGGCCGATGCCGAGCGCGAAGTCCAGGCTGGCGCCCGTTTGACGCAATTGGGATTCCAGCCTGCGCTGTGCGCTGAAGTCGCAGGCGATACCTGTAAAACCGGTCACGGACCGGGCATCGTTGAGTATGGTCTGCGCAACGATCCGGATGTGCCGGATCCCGCCCGCCCCCGGGAGAACGATACGGAATTCACGCTCCAGCTGCGCTTCCCGGTTTCCGCCCAGCAGGGTTTCGATATCGGCGATAACGGCCTGCCGGTCCTCCGGATAAAGGATGTCGAATAAAAAGTCCATACCCGGGGATTCCGCCCCGGCGTAGCCGAAAAGCTGCCGGCAGGATTCGGAAAACGTGCTCCGGTGCGCGGGGATATCGTAGGTCCAGAATCCGCAGGGGTACGCCGTCTGGCTGAGCCGCTCCCGTATCCGGAGCTGCCGTGCCTCGTCCCGGAGCTGCTGCAGCGATTCCTGCTGGCGCTCCTGCTCGGTCCGGTCCTGGAACGCCAGGAAGATAAGCCCGGGGGTATCTTCATCGGCGCGCATGACGCGGGCGTTGACGCTTAGCTGCACCGCTCCCAGCCGCTGGAAACTGTTGGACAGCCGGAAATCGCTGATCTCCCCTGCTTCGGGCAGCACCTCGCCCAGCAAGCGGCGGAGTTCGGGGATGTTCCATTCCCGGTTGCTCAAATCGAAAATGAGGCTGCCCTCCGTCTGCTCCGGGCGCAGCTGGAACTGCGCATAAAACGCCGGATTTGCGCTGCGGACGCGCAGATCCGGCTCCAGTACGACGACGGCGTCGTTGATCGTCTGGATGAGCCCCTGGCTGACACGGTCGCTGTTGCCGATCTCGCGGTTCAGCTGCTGAAGCTCCCGGTTCCTGGCCGTCAGCTCCTCGTTGGTCAGGATCAGCTCCTCCTGGGCGGTCTGCAGCTCTTCGTTGAGCGTCTTCAGCTCTTCGTTCGCAGACTGGAACTCTTCGTTCGTCGCTTCCTGCTCTTCGCTGAGCGCGCGCAGCTGCTCCCGGCTTTGCATCAACTCCTGCTCCAGCTGGTAAATGCGGAGGTCGCGGGTGCTGTTGATCCCATCGTCGTGCAGTACGGCCGGCCCATCCTGCGGCGTGGCATCCTGGAAAAGGATAAGGTAGAATTTCTCCTTGGTGCCGGGCAGGGGCTGAACCTCGATATCAATGCGCATCAGCCGCCCGTCATGCTCGATGGCGATACCTTCCTTGCGGATGAAGATCTTTTCCGCCCGTACCTGCTGCAGCGCTTCCTGGAGGTCGAAGTAAAGGCCTTTCCGGACCATCTTCAGCACGTTCAGGCTGGCCACTCCGGGCGAAGGTTCTATGAAAAAGCCGGTGTTCCCCCGGAAATCCACGATGTCGAGGGCTTCATTTACGACGACTCCGGCTGGTACGTACCGGGACAGAAGGAGATCATCTGCCGCGCGCTGAAAGTCTTTTTTTTCCATACTTGTCACTCGCTCCTGTAACTCTGAATCGATATGTTTTGCTTCCACGCTACGTGTATTGGGCCGGAACAGCTTGGTATTGCGTGCGCGGTTCTGGAAGACATTGGCCGATTTGCTTATTGCTTCGAAGGTCCCGCTCAACCCGCTGTTTTCGGACTTTCCCAGGAACAGGAACCCGTTCTGGCGCAGGGCGTACGAAAATGTT
The DNA here is from genome assembly GCA_030151745.1 of Chitinophagaceae bacterium. Taxonomy (GTDB): domain Bacteria; phylum Bacteroidota; class Bacteroidia; order Chitinophagales; family Chitinophagaceae; genus UBA1952. The sequence goes on from JASLDA010000353.1 coordinate 2,425, forward strand.
GCCAATACTTTCTTCTGCAGCACGGGCTTCATGTAGATCAGCACATTCCTGCAGGAAAGCAGGTCTATATTCGGGAAAGGCGGATGGCTCAGCACGTCGTGCACCGCAAACACGCACATGTTGCGGATAAAAGGCTTGATCTGCTTTTGCCCTTTATAGTCATTAAAATATGTCTCCAGCCTGTGATTATTGAGATGCGCCGTGGCCGTGCGCGGGTATACAGCGTGCCGGGCCCGGGCGATCGCTGCTTCCGAGAGGTCGGAAGCGAAGATCTTGATCCGCGACAAATCGTCGGGATTCTTGAAATGCTCGTGGAAGCACATGGCGATGGAATAAGCTTCCTCACCGGTAGCGCAGCCGCAAACCCAGACGCGCACCAGCTCTTCCCGGGGCCGGCTCTCCAGGATTCTGGGAATCACTTCGGAGCACAGATAGTCGAACGAAGCCTCGTCCCGGAAAAAGCTCGTGACGTGGATGAGCATCTCCTTATACAGCAGGTGCTGCTCCTGCTCATCGGCCCTGAGGTGCTCAAGATAGTCGGATTCCCGCTGGATGCCGAGCAGGTGCATGCGCCGCACGACGCGCCGCTGCAGGGTCGTGGGCTTATACAGCCGGAAGTTGACCCCGGTCTTACGAACCAGCAGATCCAGGATCTGATCGATGATCTGCTCTGGCGACAATGGCTCGGAAGGCATCGGACTCAGTTTTTACACACCAGCCCCCGCCCCAAGCTGCAGGCGGATGACATCCTTCAAGTCGTTGCAGAGCGCGCCAAAGGTGCTTGGCTTCACCAGGTAATCCGTTGCGCCGAGCCGCTGTACGGACTGCCGCTCGGCGCTGGCCGTAGACGTGGAATACACGACGACGGGGACCTGCCGGTAGCGGTCCTGGCTGCGGAGGCGTACCAGGAGCTGCCGGCCGTCCATCCGGGGCATATTCAGATCCAGGAAAATGATGTCCGGCACGGCCGAGACCGGGCAGCTCAGCAGTTCGAGCGCATCCACGCCGTCCCGGGCGGTCCTAATGTCCGCATCGAGCCGGAGCTCGTGCAGGGCCATTTCAAACAGCTCACGATCATCAAGATCGTCGTCAATCAGCAAGATGCGAAGGCTACCGGGACGCATGCCTTCGCAAATTACGGTTACGCGGTGAGAATCGCACCTGCACACCGTCTTAAAACCTTGGCTCTGCCGCGCCCGTAACACACGGCCGGCGCCTGCAACGCACAATTAACAATTTCACATTAAACATTCTTCCAAATACCGCCGCAGCGCCGCCCGTTTTCGTCTTAACAGGAAATTTCATTTAGTAAATGAACGTTTACTTATTTTTGCTTAGCGATTACACCATCCGACAATCTTCAATCTAAAATCTTCAATCCAAAACCCGCCCCTCATGCGTCCTGCCGATCCCCGGAAAGAAGTTGCCATCCGCGAAGCCGCACTGAGCATAATCGCGGCGGAAGGCCTGGAGAATCTCAGCATGCAGCGCCTTGCCCAGACCGCGGGCGTATCGCCGCGCACGATATACATCAAGTACGAGAACAAGGAAGATATGCTCATACGCCTGTTCATAGACGCGGTATTGCCGGAATACGAGTCCGCAGTGCTGGACGGCTTCGACGCCGCAAGCGGCTACGCAGCAGGCATCGAGCGAATCTGGGTGAATGCATTCCGCTACCTGTCCGCGCATGAGCCGCAATTCCGGCTGCTGATGTACAGCAAATCCTCGCCCATGCTGGTCGCAGCCTTCACCAAGGCGCAGGTGGCTGAAGGGCAGCACTTCAAGCCCCTTGCCGCGTTCCTGAACCGGCATGCCAAGGCCGGCCTGATCCGGAAGATGCCCTATGAGGTCGCCCGGGCCCTGCTCTTCGCTCCCCTACTCGACCTTATGAGCGAGCATTTTGAATACAAATCCAGGCCGAAGCAGCTGATCACCGAAAAGCTGATCCGGAACACCTCGGCTGCCGCTGCGGCGGCGCTACGCACCTGACGCTACAATCCTGAAAATATGAGCCACAAATCACTGAGCGTCGCCATCGTAGGCGGCGGCCCCGGCGGACTCACGCTGGCGCGCCTGCTGCAGCTGCAGGGCCTGAAGGTCGCCGTCTACGAGCGGGACACCCACGAAAGCGCCCGCCCCAAGGGCGCCACGCTGGACCTGCACGAGGAGTCCGGCCTCGCGGCATTACTGCGGCGGGGCTGATGGAGGAATTCCATAAAGCCTACCGGCCCGGCGCCGACGCCATGCGCCTGACGGACGCCCAGGGCAATATCCGCTATGAGGATGCCGGCGGGGGCGAGCCCGGTTATTTCCGCCCCGAGATCGATCGCGGGCCGCTGATGAAGCTGCTGCATGACGCGCTGGAGCCCGGCACCATCCGCTGGGATAGCCATTTCAAATCCATGGAACCCGCCGGCGAGGCCTGGCGGCTGCACTTTCAGAATGGCGGCAGCGCAGAGGCCGATCTTGTCATTGCCGCAGACGGCGCCAATTCCCGCATCCGGCCATACATTACCGACATCCGCCCTTTTTATTCCGGCATTACCATCGTCGAAGGTCAGGTGGCGGACGCAAGGGCGCAGATACCCGGGATCGCTGCGTTGCTGAACGGTGGGAAGATCTTCGCGCTGGGCAGCTCGCAGAGCCTGATCCTGAGTTCCAAAGGAGACGGAAGCCTGTATTTCTATACCGGCTCTCATACAGCTGAAAGCTGGAAAACGGAAAGCGGCATCGACTTCAGCGACCGCGAGTCCTGCCTGAGGTGGTTCCGCGAAGCCTTTGCCGGCTGGGGCCCGCTCTGGGAGCAGCTTTTCAACGCCGCCACCCTGCCGCTCGTACCGCGTCCGCAATACTGCATGCCGACCGATCAGCACTGGGTCCCGAAGCCCAACCTGAGCATCATCGGGGACGCGGCGCACCTGATGCCGCCCTATGCCGGCGAAGGCGTGAATATGGCAATGCTCGATGCCCTGGAGCTGAGCGAGGCGCTCAAAGCCCATGCAGGCACGGCAGAGGCAATCGCCGCCTACGAAACGGCGATGCTCAGGCGGGCCGGAGCGGTTGCTCAGATGACACTGGATCAGACGGAGCTGATGCATGCCCCAGGCGCGCTGGAGACC
>JASLDA010000368.1 GCA_030151745.1 Chitinophagaceae bacterium
AGCCGTGGCAATGGATCACGTGCGGAGGCCAGCCGAACTTCTTGACGGTTTCCAGGGCGCTCTTGCAGAAGAATACCATGCGGTCGGCATTGTCTTCGAAAAAATTGCCGCTTTCGTCCTCGAATACCTGCTTGCGCTTGAAGTAATCCTCGTTGTCCATGAAATATACCTGCAGGCGGGCATTGGGCAGGGAGGCCACCTTGATGATCAGCGGATAATCGTCCTTGTCGATGATGATGTTGATGCCGGAAAGACGCACGACTTCGTGCAGGCGGTGACGGCGCTCGTTGATGGTCCCGAAGCGGGGCATGATCACGCGCACTTCGATACCTGAGTCGAACGTCTTAATGGCTAGCTTATTCAGGATCTGCGCAAAATCTGTGAATTCCAGATAGGGAGAAAGTTCGTTGGCAATAATTAAAACCCTTTTCTTTGCGTCTGCTGACATAAGCTCGGTTTGTTTTATAAATCTGCACGGCAAAAAGCTGCGCAGGAAATGAGTGCGCGAAATTACGAAAAATATACGACTGACGCGCCTCCAACTCGATAGCCACACGTTCATGATCATCTTCCGGAAAGCTTCCGACCTGCAGCAGTATCTCGCCGGGCGCGACGAAGCCATAGCTTTCATTCCCACCATGGGCGCCCTGCACGCCGGTCATACATCGCTGATCAGCCGGGCTCATCAGGCAGGCCGCTTCACCGTCTGCAGCATTTTTGTAAACCCCACCCAGTTCAACGACCGCGAGGATTTCGAGAAATATCCCCGCAGCACCGAAGCCGATATCGCCCTGCTGCTGGACTCCGGCTGCGACGTGCTCTTCCTCCCCGAAGAAGCGGAAGTCTATCCCGCCGGGGCCGATGCGGTAACCGCATATGACTTCGGCCGGCTGGAGACCCTGCTCGAAGGCGCACACCGCCCGGGGCATTTCCGCGGCGTAGGCCAAGTGGTAGGCCGGCTGCTGGAGCTCGTCCGCCCGCAGCACCTGTATATGGGGCAGAAGGATTACCAGCAATGCCTCATCGTGAAGAACCTGCTGGAGCAGATGACCCTGGCTCCCAAACCGGAGTTGCATATCTCGCCGACCGTTCGCGAAGCGGACGGACTGGCCATGAGCTCGCGCAACCGCCGGCTCACCGACCCGCAGCGCGCGCTGGCACCGGTGATCTATCAGTGCCTGGTCAGCATCCAGACCAAGGCCCATGAGGGAAGCTGGCCGGTGGTGCGGAAAGAATGCGAGGAGCTGCTGCGCGACAAAGGCTTCGAACCCGAATACGTGGCCCTCGCCGACAGCGGGACGCTCGAGCCCCTGGACGGGTTCGGCGACAAGCAGGACAGCGTAGCCCTGATCGCCGCAAGGCTGGGGAAAATCAGGTTGATTGACAACATGTTCGTGAGCGGGAACTAATAGGCGATTTGCAATGGATCGGGAACTGCATCTAGCTGAAACAGCAGTTTGCAGTCGTTGCCGGAACCGAAGCCGGCCTCAGACAACGATGCAATGGCTGCTAATACTCGTGTGCATTTACCGAAATTATAGCGGGTGGAACATTTGACTTGGCATGCAGGACGCCGCTTTTCAAAGCCATCTTGCCGCCGGATATAATTAGAACAACTGTATCGGCTCCGCCCTGACCATGCGTCCAGTAAGTGTCGTAGGAACTGTTCTTCGCCCTGTATCTGAAGTTCAGACCGCTGCCTGCGGGCCCGCCTACCATGTACGTATACGTCCCGTCAACGGTAGGCCATGCTGCGGGGCTCTCGCCTACAAGCATTCCGCCATAGACCTGTGACATGATCGTAATGGTGTTTGCGGTATGAGACATCGTCGCAGTCCTCATAAACGCTCCGCTCAGCGTAAATCCATTGAATGGCGGCACAGTCAGGTTACAGTCGTAACTCACGGTATCGGAAGCGGATGCACCGACTATTTTGATCGGGTACCTGCCCGGAGCAAGGGTATCATAGACGCCGTCGTAGCCGAAAGCGATCGAGCTGGTAAAGTCTGTAACACCACTTCTTCTCGTGATATCGCCACTGAGACCGCGGGAAGGGGCGGATATCCATAAGGATACGAACTGCCCGGTATCGCCGCTTACATCTGCAACCACGAGGTCGAGTCTGGCCTTACCGGAAGTATCGATCGTCACATCGTGAACGCCGCTGATCGTGAATTTATCCGGTGGTGGTCCCGGAACGGAGGTTTCGGACTTGCTGCATGAAACGAAGAAGCAGGTTGTGAGAAAAAATGCCGGCAGCGTCCTGGTATTCATGTCGAGCTATTGAGATGGTATTGATATAAAGATATGTTTTTAAAATATCGGGTGTGTCAATTCCATATCGGCTGTCCGTTGGGCGGGCCGTCCGCTCCAAGTCCTCACTCGTACCTCGTTCCTGGCCTGGGTTCAGAAAACGATTGATAATCGTTTTCTGAACCTGCCGCTACTGTCCCTCACGCAGGGAACGGGAACCGCCGGCGCAATAAGGGCAGGCGCACAGCGACGGAATTCAAAGCTCTTGCAGACACATTCATGGAGTTTTAAGCCTCCCGCGCTGCCGCATACCAGCTCCTACTCGTCATTCGCCTGCTCGCCTATTCACACATTCACGAATTCATCAATTTCCGCACCATCCCCCCCAGCTTCTGCAGCGCTCCGTCCAGCTGCTCCGTCCAGAGCAGACCGTAGCTGAGGCGCATGCAGTGGCGGTAGCGGTCCTCCTGCATCGTAAACATGGGTCCCGGCGCGATGGAGATCCGGTCGCGCATGGCGATGGTGTACAGCTCCGTTGTATCGATACGCTTGTCGAGCTCCAGCCAGAGAATGAAGCCTCCCTGCGGATGGGTCACCTTCGTGCCTTCGGGGAAATATTCGCAGATCGCGCGGATGTACTGCAGGCAGTTCGATTCCAGGGTTTGCCGGAGCGCGCGCAGGTGATGCTCGTAACGGCCGGTTGCCAGGAAGCTGGCTACGGCGGCCTGTTCCGGAGAGGCATTCGTGATGCTGTGATAGAGCTTCAGCCGCTTGATCGTATCGTAATGCTTACCGGGCGCGATCCAGCCGACGCGGTAGCCCGGCGCCAGGGTTTTGGATACGGAGCCGCACCAGAGCACGTTCCCGCTCGCGTCGAAGCTCTTGCAGCTCTTCGGCCGCTTCTTCCCGAAGTACACATCGCCGTACAGGTCGTCCTCGATCAGCGGGATCCCATGCTGCTCAAGGATCCTCACCGTTTCTTCCTTGGCCTCGTCGGGCATGCAGTGGCCGAGCGGATTGCCGAAATTGGCCACGAACAGGCAGGCTTTGATCCGGTGTTTCCGGATGGCCTTTCTCAGGTCCCCGGGTGCAATGCCCGTGTCCGGATGGGTAGGCAGCTCCAGCACCCTGAGCCCAAGCGAATGCAGCAGGCGCAACGTACCGAAATAGCAGGGGCTTTCAACGGCGACCGTATCTCCGGGCCTGGTCAGGGCCATCAGCGCATAGGAGATCGCGTTCATCGCGCCGGCGGTCGTGATGAGATCGTCCTCGCCCAGCTTGCCGTCCCAGTTCAGGGCCCAGCGCGCGATCTGCCGGCGCAGCTCGGGATTCCCCTTTACCTGCTCGTACGAGGTGCCGTTTCCGGGCATTTCGCGCAGGGCCTGCATCATGGCCTTGTTGAGCCGCGCCACGGGCAGGAGCTCCGGCGCCGGCACGCTCAGCGAAAAGCGCGTGATCCGGGGATCCGTCCAGTTGTCGTACACCTCCGAGATCAGGGCATCGACATTGCGGCCGCCGGCATCCGGCAGGGGCTTGCTCACCGACGGCCGCTCCGGCGCAAGCTGGGGGCTGAAGCGCACATAATACCCGCTCTGGGGCCGGGCCACGATGAGCCCCTTGCCCTCCAGATGATAATACGCCTGCAGCGCCGTGCTGACGCTGATGCCCTGCTGCTTGCTGAGCTCCCGTACGCTGGGCAGCTTCTCCCCGACATTCAACACATCGTCCGCGATCTGGCGTTCCAGCATATCGGCGATACGCAGGTAAAGAAGGTCTGTTGTCTGCATCGTTTATTGATCTGTTACCAATGTTGGGTAGGGTTGGATGGAGTTGGATAATGCTCTTCATATACAGCCCCTAACCCGGCATGTACACGCATCCATGTTTCCTATGCACCTTATCCAACTTCATCCCACACAACTGTTATGCCCAAAAGTAGCCAAATTGTATCTGTTATGTCCGGCATGCTCTTTTGACCTTTGGACTGTGAATCGTACACGCAGCAATGCCTATCTCGCCTGGTTGTATATCTCCATTATCTGGGGAACGACCTACTATGCGAGCCGGGTCGCAGTTCAGGGGATACCGCCCTTCCTGATGGCCGGGGTCCGCCAGGTGACGGCCTGCCTGGTGATGATGCTGATTGCATTCACGATTCACCGCAAAGCCAACCTGAGCCGCCGGAACCTGCTGCGCAACGCGATCATCGGCTTCCTGATGATCTCTATCGGCAACGGCATCGTGACGGCCGCGGTGAGAGTCATTCCCAGCAGCGTGGCGGCGCTGGTCTGCAGCGTAACGCCGATAGCGGTAGTCATTCTCAACGTAGTATTCTTCAAGGCCGACCGGCCCCGGCCGCTCGTGCTGCTGGGCATGCTGCTCGGCTTCTCGGGCGTCGCCATCATTTTCCGCAACGATCTCGGCGCGCTGAGCAACCCGACCTATCTCATCGGCATCCTTGCGACGCTCTGCGGCACCTTCGGCTGGGCGGCCGGCAGCATCCTGAGCCGCCGCTGGACCAACCCGGTCAACCCCATGTTCGACGCCGGCATGCAGGTAGGTTTCGGGGGACTCTTTCTCCTGCTATCGAGCGCTATCGGCGAGGATCACAGCCATATCCGGTGGACGGCCGGGCCTTCGCTCTGGGCCCTGGGCTACCTGATCGTCTTCGGCTCCGTGATCGCGTTCACGCTCTACCGGTTCGCGCTGAAAAACCTGCCCG
>JASLDA010000375.1 GCA_030151745.1 Chitinophagaceae bacterium
GGGAGATCTTCGGCCTGCTCGGCCCGAACGGGGCGGGAAAGACCACGACGCTGGAGATCATCGAGACCCTGCGCGCGAAGACTTCGGGAACGATACTCGTGGACGGCTTCGACCTGGACGATTCCCCCCAGGCGATCAAGGCCCGCATCGGGGTGCAGCTGCAAAGCGCAGGTTACTATCCCAACCTCAACCTGAAGCAGCTGATCGCGCTTTTTGCAGGGCTGTATAACCAGGATGTCGATCCGATGGCGCTGCTGGACACGGTGAACCTGCGCGATAAGGCGAACGCCAAGTATAAGGCGCTTTCCGGGGGGCAGAAGCAGCGCTTTTCCATAGCCACCACGCTGATCAACCAGCCCCGGATCATTTTCCTGGACGAGCCCACCACCGGCCTCGATCCCCAGGCCCGGCGCAATCTGTGGGAGCTCATCCGCCAGGTGCGCGAGCGGAACACGACCGTGGTGCTGACAACGCATTACATGGACGAGGCCGAGGAGCTCTGCGACCGGGTGGCCATTGTGGACAGCGGCGAGATCATCGCCATCAATACCCCGGACGGGCTTATCGACAAGCTGCTGGCAACCGGCTTTCAGCGCAGCAAGCCTGTGAAGGCCGCGAACCTGGAAGACGTATTTATCAATCTCACGGGGAAGGAATACCGGGAGTAAGGCCGGGCCGGCTAGGATCAGAACTCCACGTGCACCCGCAGCGAGGCGATATTTGCCGGGCCGCGGTCATGGTTATAGCCCGGATTCAGGCACAGCTGGTAGTCCGCGGTGAGCCAGAGTCCCTGCTTCCGCACCTTGCAGTTGTAGTAAAGCTCCGCGATAGCTTCCGGCTGGTAGTTCAGCGTTCCGTCGCCGAGGATGAAGCCCTGGCCGCCCAGCCGCAGGTACTCGCGGTGGTCTTTCGAGATCCCGTTCACGACGGCCGCCAGTCCCACTTCGTCATCCGGCCGTTTCCAGCGCGTTCCGTCCAGGGTCGCGCCCAGCGCGGCGGTATGGTCGATCTCCGTGAAGCACCAGGTCTCCGTCTTGCCGTCGTTCCAGCCCAGGCGGGTAAACAGGTTCAGGTGGTCGCTCATCTGCTGGTCGGCGCTGATCGAGAGCCCGTACTTATTCCTGCTGTAGGCCTGGGTCAGGGAGATGTCGGGCACGGTGGCGGCCTGCAGCGCCATGTCGATGGCGAGCCTGTAGACGCCCATATGGGTGCGGTTCAGGAATCCCAGCAGGCGTATGTTTCCGTCCCGTCCCCGCCATTGGTAGTTCCGGTCCAGCTCCGCGTTCAGCGCTACGCTGCGGCGCAGGTCCGTTTCCATGGTTTCCCCGTTCGCTTCGAAAGGCAGCGAGGCGGCCGCCAGCTTTCCCGCCCAGGGGCCGAGGCTGAGCTCGGCGCCTGCGGCATAGGTATACCCGCGCACGTTTGCGGCATAGTCCCAGGAGCCGGTATTCATCAGGCTCCAGTTCAGGAAGCTGGTCCGGGGAGAGTTGCTCACGGCGTTTATGTCGAACATATCGCCGAGGGACCATTTCCCCAGCAGAATCCGGAGGTGATTCCGGGGCTCGTAGGTATGCAGCGCGTTTGCGTTGTCCTCTACCTCGTCCGTGCCGCGGTTCGCGCCGATTCGGAATTCCTGCACGTAGAAGAGCCGCCCCAGGTACAGGGTCGGCGCAGGATCTCCTACGCGGAAGGTTTCCCCGTTGGATGAGCCGCCCATGCCTACGGCGCCGCTGAGCCCGCTGCCCCCGGCCAGCTCGGGATTCAGGTAGACGGCCGCGCCTTTCCATAGCCTGGCGCCGCCGAAGAGCGTCGCGGTGATCGAATTCTGCCGCTCCTCGCCGCCGCTCAGGCTGTAAGCGCCGGAGTAGGGCGATTTGAAGCGGGCGCTGTACTGGTAGATATACGTCGTCTGGAAGTGGATGTTGAAGCGGCTTTCGGGTTTGCGGATCGAGTCTGTTTGCGCGTTGGAGCCCGTGACGAGCAGGATAGCTGTGAGAAGCGGAAGGATGAACCGCATAAGGTGTATGGATATTGCACCCGGCCAGCCAAATATTGTGCCGGCTTTGGTATCTGAATTGTGATTGCGGAATGGGCAGGGAAAGGCGATAAGGAGAGGGGCCGGCAAAAATCCATAAGCCGGCGTTCGATCCGAAATCCCCGGTCTTAAATTTTGATCAGCATTCCGGCAGGCTTTGCGGAATATTCGTTGCGAGCCCCGCCTCGGCCGTTTCCTTGTATTTTCCGTTCATGTCCAGCGCGGTCTCCCACATAGTATTGACCACGGCGTCCAGGGAAACACGGGCGTCGTCCGGATTGCTCTGCAGCGCGAGCTGCGAGGCGGTGATCGCCTTGATCGCGCCCATGGTATTGCGCTCTATGAAGGGAACCTGGACCAACCCCGCGACGGGATCGCAGGTAAGCCCCAGGTGATGCTCCATGGCGATCTCAGCCGCCTGCATGCATTGCCGGGGCGTGCCGCCCAGGCATTCCGTAAGGGCCGATGCCGCCATGGCCGAAGACACTCCGATCTCCGCCTGGCAGCCGCCCATAGCCGCGGAGATCGTCGCTCCTTTCTTGAAGATCGACCCGATTTCCGAAGCGTTCAGCAGGAAGCGGACGAGCTTTTCCTCGTCCAGGCCGTCGTTGAAGACGGCATAGTACATGAGCACGGCCGGGATCACGCCGGCGGCCCCGTTCGTAGGCGCCGTCACGACGCGTGAGAACGATGCGTTCTCCTCGTTTACGGCCAGCGCGAAGCAGCTCACCCAATCGAGGATATACTGGAATCCCTGTCCCCCGGCGCGGATCGCGTCGATCCAGGTCTCGAAGTTCGAATACGGCCGGCCTTTGATGAGCTTCTGATTCAGAATTCCTGCGCGGCGTGTGACTGCCAGCCCGCCGGGTAGGGTCCCTTTGAGGTGCGCGCCGCGGTAGATGCAGTCGCGCATCACGCCCCAGATCTTCAGCACGCCCTCGCGGGTATCGGTCTCCGGCCGCCAGGCCAGCTCGTTCTCCGAGACGATCTCCGAGATCGACAGGCCGGTCTTGATGCACCAGTGCAGGAGGTCCGAGGCGGTATCCACGGGAAAGGGCAGGTCTATGGCTTCGCCGGCGGAATCGCCTTCGCCTTCCTTGATCACGAAGCCGCCGCCGATGCTGTAGTATGTCTCTGCAATTTGTTCGTCATTTTCCAGCGTCGCCAGGAATGTGAGGGCGTTGGGGTGCGCGGGCAGGGACTCGGTCATCAGGAATACCACATCTTCCGCGGGATCGAAGCGGATGTCCCTGCTGCCGGCGAAGCGCATTTCCCGGCGCTGCCCGATACGGTCGATCGTCGGATAGATGGCGTTCACGTCGAAGACTACGGGGTCCTCGCCGCAGAGCCCGAGTATGACGGCGACATCCGTTCCGTGCCCCTTGCCGGTCTTTGCCAGAGACCCGTAGAGCAGCACGCGGACATCTTTCACGAGATCCAGCTGGTTCCGGTTCCGCAGTCCGTCTAAGAACCGGAGGGCGGCACGCCAGGGCCCCAGCGTATGCGAGGAGCTCGGGCCGATGCCGATTTTGAACATGTGAAAGACGGAGATCGATTCTTTTTTCAAGGAGTGAGGCTGTATTGTCGGGGACGAAAAAGGGCTGCCCGTTGGCAGCCCAAAAATAGGACACTTCGCAAGGAAAGCGTGATCCGTCCGGATGTGGGGAAAGGCCGGGCGGAGATCCAGGCGAACCGTCCCCCCAAGCCCCGCTTTCGCGGAGCCTGCAATGAGTTTTCCAGGGGGCCGAGCGCTTGCGGCAGGGACCGATCCTTGCCGTCGGCGGGACTCAGGCAACGCTGATCTCCTTCACGTAGTTGCGGATCTTGCGCACATAGTCAAAGTAGCCGCTTTCCAGGCGTATCCAGAAGATGATGAAGACCAGCAGGCCGACGGCGAGCATCGGGAAGGCATAGACCTCGAAGCCTTCGTCCCGGAGGCTGAAGAGCATCACCAGGGATGAGCTCAGCATGAAGAAGCAGAACAGGAGCAGGATGAGCGGCCCGCCCTTGTCGATCTTGCGCATCTTGGAGGAGATATGGACCTTGGTCCGGGCTCCTTCGCCATCGAATTCGACGTGCGTGATCGGCAGCGTCTTGATGGCGGTTTCCTGTTCGGCATGCGGGATGATCTTGATCATCCGGTCCTTCTCGTAGATCTCGAAGTCCAGGTTGTGGACCTTTACGTGTTTTCCAACCAAGCGCTTTTTTATCTCCTCTGCGGGGAGACTCGTATGATACTTGAAATGTCTCGAAAAAAGCATAACAGACGGTTGTTTTTTTAAGGTGAGCTGATCACTTTCTTAAAGTTACTCATTCCAATTGCCGGCACAAGTGAGTGAGCACCTCTTACACGTGCAATCAGTACATAAACCGTTTAAAAACGGTAAGCGATAACATTTATTTTGTTCCAATGGCTTTAAAATATTGGTCCACCATCTGCCGGTAGTACGGCTTCAGCTGGGGAGGCGCGCTGCGATACAGTTCCAGCAGCTGTTGGCGGTTTTGTAAAAACTTTTGTAATTCCGGGGGAACCGGCCGCGACACTTCTTTTGCCGAGTTGGAGGCGCGCTTATCGTCCTGCTCCTGTTCGCGGAGGGATTTCTCGGCCTCGAG
>JASLDA010000395.1 GCA_030151745.1 Chitinophagaceae bacterium
CGAAAAGCCCCGGCTGCAGGCCGGGGCTTCGGTCGTTGGTCATGGCCGAACTACCTGAACGAGGAGCAGAGCAGGGCGAGCATCAGCAGCAGGACGATCAGGCCGCCCATGCCGAGCACAGTGCTGCGGCGGTGGTTTCGTGTGATGTGGTCATAGACTTGCTCGGGATTCGGTTTTTGCATAGTGAGGGTGGTTTATTATGAAGAAAGCAGGGCACTCCGGCCCTGGAAGAAGTCTGGTACTGCTGCAGCCCGGGCTGCAGCGCTCAGGGGCCGGGAGCCAGCATTTGCCGCATCAGCATATCGTGCAGGTTGCGCGGAAGCATTTCCAGCAGGCGTTGCCGGTCCGTTCTCTGGAAGATCCGGTTGCCGAGCTGGAACAGGAAACAGTTCTCAAGCGCGAGCTTTACGCGCTGATTGCCGGTGGCCTCGTAGGCGGCCGCGATCCGGCTCAGGCATTTCTCCGCTTCAATGCCGTCTTTTCCCATGAGTGCGGCTACGCTTTCGGCCAGCTTCTCAAAGGACGCGAAGGGCTTTTCAATGCCGGCTTCGATCCGCGCAATGGTCTCGTGGATATGATATGGATCGATCTCATTCATGGCTGAACATGGTTGGAGTTTGTGTTGAAGAGCGGCGGCTTCATAAAATCCCGCAGGCTCAGATCGTAGGCATCGCCTGCCGCGAGGATGTGGACTCCCAGGTTTTGTACACTGATCGGCGCCCCTTCTCCGATGTCGGCGATATTGGTGCAGGTGATCCCGCGGCCGTCGACAAGGATGATGCTGCCGGACCCGATGACCTGCATCCGGTGCCCTTTGGTAACGATCAGGCCGGTGTCTTCGCCGAGGCCGATGCCCAGTGCTCCGGGCTGCGCGGCTACGGCCTGGGCCAGCCGGCTGAAGCGGCCCCGCTTATCGACGTGCGTGTCTATGATCACGTCGCGTAGCAGGCCGAAGCCGGAGGCGATCTTCACTTCCCCTTTCAGATTCGCACGTTCCGTAAGGCCTGCGTAGATCATCGGGTTGCTCATCGCCATGGCGCCGGCGCTGGTGCCCGCTATCACGAACTTCTCCTTTTCGTACCGCCGGCAGATCGTGCGCAGTGCGGCGGTGCCGCCGAATATCGTCGAGAGCCGCAGCTGGTCGCCTCCGGCTATCATAACGCAGTTGCAGGCCGCCAGGCGTCTTATTGTTTCGTCGGAGCCCGCCTCTGCGCGCGAGCGTATGTCGAGGTGTCCTGTCCTGGGCCCGCCCAGCTTTTCAAAGCCGATGCGGTAGGATTCAAAAGCCGCTTCCGGCTCCGCCGCAGCGCTGGTGACAACTTCTATCCGAGGCTGCTCCCCTTCGGGGATCTGATCCAGTATATGTTTCAGGATACCTATGTCATAGAAGTTGTCGAATTCGGCCGTCTTGTCTTCGGCACCGCCGATAGGTATCAGGCAACCTTTGGGTACTGTCATTTTCTTATCCGCTTAATCGCTGCAGGGGGCGCCAGGGAAACCGCTGACGAGTGCAAGGATTCCGTTCTGATCGCTTGCTGAGAAGAAAGTTCTGTGCCAATGCCCGGTATCGTCCGGTGCCTGTCGCCCCGGCGGAGCCAGCCTTGCCGGGCGTTCCCATGTACCGGCCTTGTGCCGCGTTTCTGCGGCCCGGGGACGCGCTGATCCTCATCGCATCGACGCCGCGAATTGTCTGCTCCAGACTGAGCAGGGTGAAAGAGGACGGCAACCCGTTTTTCAGCGCTGCCCTATATCCGGGGAACAGCGCTTCGGGATTGTGGAATTTTCACGGCTTAGTTCGCCGGTATTGTTGAACGGAAGCCCTGTTTTTCTGCGGCGGGAGGAGAGCGCTCAGCTCATCGAAGCCCATTCCGGGCTGCGCTTCAGGGCCTCGCGGTACCGATCGATCAACGAGCGGTACCGATCGAACTCCCTGCGCCATGCCTGCAGCGCGGCCTGCATGCGGCGCGCATAGTCGATTTGTTCATTCCGGTCCGAGGATCGGCTTGCGATCAGCAGCCCCTGGTGCGTGGACGTATACTCCCGGAGCAAGGTCCGGGAGATCGTCATTTGTTGCTTTAATTCCTGGATGCTCATTGTTGCAGTGTTCCTGCAGAGATGCAGGATTGTTCCGTCCCTGCCGGCATAATCTTGGAAACAGCGATTTACCGACTCAATGCCGTACCAACTGATGTTCTGCCTGGCATCCCAGGACGATGGAACCACGACCAATCCGAACCTCCATCCTGTATTGGATGATCACGACCAGCCGATGGAGTATATATCCGTAGCAGATGTCTATAAGGCCCAGCGCCTGATGAGCCGGGGGGCTCACGGCCTGCGGTTTTATGCCGTCGAGATGTCCCCGGACGACAAGGTTCCGCACCGGAAGCCGGGGCAGCCCTGAGGGCGGTCGTATGTGCGGATGACCCCGTAGAGGTTCAGGCGAGACCATGTCCGAAGGCTTCGGAGAACGATATCGCATCGTCCGTCACCGCCAACACGGTTCCCTGCTGCAGCAGCTGCTGCAGGATAGGCTCGAGCTGCTCTACGTTCTGCAGCTGCAGTGCGTATGCGAGCATGGTCTTGGAAATCAATATGGAATTGCCAAAGAGATAGCTGCAGGACGAGTAGTAGTCGCAGATCTCCTGAATGCGTTGTGCAACCGAATCAAATCCTGGCTTCGCTCCCATTGCCTGTATTTATTATTGCAGACCTAAGGTTCGGATGATCATACAAATTGCCTGCCAGGTTAGGGCAGCCGGGCAGGCTGCTGCCCGGGTTCCAAAAGCGACGCAGGCCACCCTGGCCTGCGTCGGTCTTCCTATCTGTAACAAAGCCGGGGCCTTGCCGTAAATTATCCTTTTTGGACGTTCTTCGCGGCAAGTCCCTTAGGCGTTTGCTCCGTTTCAAAGCTCACGCTATCGCCCGGCTTCGCCGTAAAGCTCAGCGCGCTGACATGCACGAAGACGCTGCTGCCGTCACCGGCATCCTTGATGAAGCCGAAGCCTTTATCAAGGAACAGCGAGCTTATCACGCCGTTGCGGCGGGTCTCCGCCACTTCCAGCCGTTCCGGCGCAGCGCCCAGCTGGATACTGCTCGGATCGATCTCTATGCGCTTTTTCGGGTCCGGAGGCGTGGTGGACAGGTTGCCGTTCTCGTCGACATATGCGAACATGTTTTCCAGGCTTTGCGCCTTTGACGCGTTCGCCTTTCGTTCCTCCATCTTAGCCTCCTTGTCCTGGCGCTTTTTTATCCGTTGCTTTTCTTTTTCTTTTTTGCTGAATGTCTCTTTTGATCGGGCCATTATTTTGATTGCGACTTGAGTGACTGCCTGATAAAGCCGTACCACAGTCTTCCTCTAATTTAGTTTGTTTCTGCTTAACGGGCGCCGTCGGCTTCCGGCACTCCCGATAGGGTATAGCTATCCATAAATGAAAAGGACATGCCCTCGAGCATGCCCTTCGTGTATCTTAGGGTTACCTCAGACAACTTTTACGTTGACGGCGTTCGGGCCTTTGCGTCCCTGCTGCACCTCAAACTGCACGCGGTCATTCTCGCGTATCTGGTCAATAAGACCCGAATGGTGGACGAAGATATCTTCCCCGTTGTCAGGGCGGATAAACCCAAATCCCTTGGTCTCATTGAAAAACTTTACCGTTCCTTCTTGCATTATACTCGATTGAAAAATGAAAGTCAAAGATAATCAATATTTTTCAATCTGATGCATGGGCTTGTCTGAGCTATTTATTGCCTTAAAGGCTATGGGTTTACGACCCGCGGCGCCGGGATAAACCTTGCCGGAAGAGCCGAAACCAGGCGGTCGCTCATGTAAGAAAGCCCGTCCATAAGTGCCCCCGGACGACGGCTCTCTCCCGAAGGTACCGATTTTTATGCACGTCCTTTACGGGTTGGATTAAGATAAAGTCACCTGCGATACGCCTGTAACGTATTTAATTGATCATGATTTCATAATCCAAAGATGCCTTTGGGGTTATATCTCATGATCAGCTTTGCGGTCTGTTTGAAACTGCCGTAAATGAAAAAACTGCTACACACTTCCATCCTAGTCGCATCTGCCGTATGTGTACCGCATCTCGTCCGGGCGCAGCAACCTGCCCTGCTGATCACGCGTATCAACCCGCAGCCGCCGACGCAGGCGAACAATGAATACGTCGAGCTGATCGCGACGCGATCGATCAACTTCGCCACGGAGCCTTACACGGTTATCGCCGTGCAGATCGGCGGCAGCACGATCGTGTCGAACGGCTGGATCACCGGCGGCGGGGTCACCTACGCCATCGAGATCAATTCTGGCTCTATTTCCCAGGGAGAGCTTATTTATGTCGGCGGCAACAGCTTTACCGTAAACGGCACCAACTGCAAGAAGGTGCAGGTGAACACCAACAATAACAGTATCGCGGGG
The DNA here is from genome assembly GCA_030151745.1 of Chitinophagaceae bacterium. Lineage (GTDB taxonomy): Bacteria > Bacteroidota > Bacteroidia > Chitinophagales > Chitinophagaceae > UBA1952. Next base: position 4,424 of record JASLDA010000395.1, read on the forward strand.
ATCGGGAACGGAAATTCCGGCGGGGTCTTCGGAGATGGGGGTGGCCAGCAGGACGGCATCGGCATTTTCGCAGGAGCTGCCAGCAGCATCGCCGCGAGCTCCACGCCGATCGACGCGCTTTTCTATGGCACCGCCGGGGCCTACGGGAGCCAGGTCTCGGGGATGTTCAAGGTGCCGGCCAATGACCTGTATGGCGGCGGCTACGCGGGCAATCCGGGGAATACCTACCTCGGCCCCAATCCCACGTCGACGAACTACGTGCTTACGGCAACCGCCGGGACGTTCTATACCAATACCTCGGCATTCGGCACCGCGCGCTCGTTTTCTTCCGGGAACGCCACGCCGAACTGCGGGTACACGCCGGGCCTGACGCTGGCGCTCGCAAATACGCTCAGCATCGCCGCCGGCGCCATCCAGCCGACATCGCTTATCAGCCTGCCCGGCATCAGCGGCGTAGTGGGCGATCCGGGCGATCCGGCCGCCGACAGCGGATTCGTACTGAGCGTCCTGGACAATAATATCGCGATCCCTGCGGCCAGCTATACGCTTACCGCCTCCAGCAGCAATACGGCAGTGCTGCCTAATTCGGGGATCGCCGTCACCAAGGCCGATGGCTCGGCCCGGGTCAGGCTCAACCCCGCCGCAGCCGGCTACAGCACGGTAACGCTCACGCTTACCAAGGGCAGCGATACCAAGACCTTTACCGTCGACTACGCGGCATCCGCGGCGGCGTCTTCCCCGGCCACCGCCTTTTTCCATACCGGCTTTTCCGACGGCTCCGGCGCTATCGCCCTGGATTCCGCGTACATGCTCGTGGTCGACGACGAGAATAACAAGCTGAATGTCTACTATCGCTGGCAGTCGGGACTGCCGGTCAAGACCTATGATTACGGCGGCATAGCCGGGCTGAACCTCGCGGATCTCAGCGGCGGGGTGCCGAGGGAAATAGACCTGGAAGCGACGGAGCGCAGCCTGGCTGTGCCTGACCGGATTTATTTCATGGGCTCGTACAGCAACCAGAGCACCGGAAGCTATAATGCGCGTCCCAACCGCAACCGCCTGTTCGCGCTGAACGTGACCGGCACCGGGGCTGCGACGGCGTTCAGCTACATCGGGGACTATGAAAGCCTGAAAAGCGACCTGCTCAGCTGGGGCGCGACGAACGGCCTGGGACTATCGGCCAGCGCCGCCGCCAATAAGGATCCGAAGGCTATCGACGGGTTCAATATAGAAGGCATGGCCTTCGCGCCGGACAGCACGACGCTGTATGTGGCGTTCCGCGCTCCCCTGGAGCCAACGACGAACCGGGTGAACGCCCTGATCGCGCCTATCGCGAACTTCGAAAGCTATTTCGGAACGGGCAGCCCGGGAGGATCTCCGACGATCGGCACACCCATACTCCTGGACCTCGGAGGCCGCGGCTTCAGGGATCTCGTGCGCATCGGGCCGAATCAATACGTCATCCTGGCCGGGGATTACGGCGAGAGCAATATCCCTTCCGCCGTTTACCGCTGGAATGGCAACGCGGCAAACGCCCCCGTGCTGCTTTCGGGGTTCAACGTGACCGGGCTCAACCCCGAAGGGGCGCTTCCGGTCTACCGGAACGGCGTGCTCCAGGCAAACCAGCTGCAGCTGGTCTCGGATAACGGGGCAACCGCTTTTTACGGCGACGGGATCGCCGCGAAGGACCTGGCGACAAATGCCTTTAAGAAGTTCCGCTCGGACCTGGTAACCAGCCCCGGGAGCCCGCTGCCGCTGGTCTTCACGCAATTCGACGCAAGCTATGCCGGAGCGGGCCGCGTGCAGCTGTCCTGGACGAGCAATCCGGGAAGCGCGACGCATTTCGTCCTGGAGCGCAGCATGAACGGTGCAGACTTCAGCAGGGCTGCGGACATAATCGCGCAGGCCGGGCGCAGGGAGTATGCCTTCACCGACGAGGTCGGAGGCTCCGAGGTCTGGTTCTACCGTATCCGCGCGGTCGAAGGCAATGGCGAGGGGTTCCTCACGAATGTCAAGATGGTCCGCATACCCGGGAACGAGACCGGCATCCGGCTACGCGCCCTGAACGGGGGCTACCAGCTCGAGCTGCCGGCGGAGGGTATGAAGCAGATCACGGTCAGTAATACCGCAGGCCAGCGTGTGGGCCGATTCCTCACCGCCGGACAAAGCTTTGTGCTGCCGCTGCAGGCCCAGCCGGCAGGCATATATTTCCTGGAAATCCAAACCGCCGCGGGGCTCACCCGGATGAAGCTCTGCAAATAGGAGCCTGGCAGCAGAAATATCCGCAAAGACGACAGGCTGTCCCGGAAGTCCGGGACAGCCTGTCGCGCTATTGGAATCTATGGGAAACAGTCCGGCATCATCCCGGTCCCGATGCGGTTTCGAGTTGCGTGAGACGGCCGGGTGCTGTCCTCTTCAGCGTAAGTTCATTCATTCACCCGTATATATCCTCAAGAGGAATCCCCCGTATCCGGAAGTCGGGTGTTCCTGCAAATACCTGCGTGAAGCATAACCGGATACCGGACTGCTACGGCTGTTTTCGGCGGAACTGTGCTTGTGCGTTTATTGCCCTTTGTCCCATTTTTACGAACGCGGACAGCAACCGGCCAAGGATTGCCGTGCCGGAATCTGCATTTATCATCACCTAAACGATCGGTATGGAACATTCGGTTTTAGCACGTGAATGGATAACCCGTTTTTCCGGCGCGCATGAGCGGCTGCTGGAGTATGCCGGGGAACTGACGGATGAAGAATGGCTGCTCAGTCCGCCGGGAAAATGGAATGCGGGGCAGCAGCTGCGTCATGTTTACCTGTGCCTGCAGGCCATAGACA
>JASLDA010000411.1 GCA_030151745.1 Chitinophagaceae bacterium
CCACAGCATTGGCGGAGAAGATACTACGGATAGCAAGCTGCGCAGCGACAGCTACCGCGAGTTTTAGGCCCACGGCGAGAACGAGCGGCCCGTGATTGCCAGACTGGACCTGAACCCACGCGAGCTCGGCCGTCTCGGAAGCATCGTGCGCAGGTATTTCCGGGCAGGCACTCCTTTCGATATGGATTTCGACCTCGGCAGCGATGACCGTCTTTACTGTGCCGAGTTCGTTTACAAGTCGGTTCAGGAGGCAGCCGGCAACCCGCATTATTTCGGCCGCTCGGTAAGCCTGAGCCGGGAGTATGTCGGTATAGATAATATCACCCATCCGGCGCACGCACATATCATTTGCGATCTACGCTATAAGCTTTAGTTTTGCGCCCGGTTTAAAATAGAGTTCAAGCCTAAATTCAATCAGATGAAGAAAGCAATCCTTTCGGCGGCAGCTATGCTGGTGTTGGCCCTTTCACTTGTGAGCTGCTCGGGCGGCGGTCCCAAGGCGAATGCCGAGAAATTCCTCAACGGCTTCTGGCATATGGACTATGCCGCAGCCAAGGAAGTGTCCACGGAAGCCACCAAGAAGCAGCTGGAGACCTTCGAGAGCATCACCAGCACCATGATGCAGGCGAATGCCCGGGAAGAGGCGAAGAAGATCAAGATTGAAATGAAGGAACCCGTGATCAACGGCGACAAGGCGACCGTCGAATACACGCTCGTGGGAACCGGCGACAATACTCCCAAGAAGCTGACCATGGTAAAGCAGAACGGCAAATGGCTGGCTGAATGGAGCAAGATGCAGGCTGGTGGTATGGGCGGCGGCGAAATGCCCGGTATGGAACCGCTGCCGTCGGCAACGGACTCGGCGCTCGATTCCCCTGCTGAAGGCGCTTCCAACGCCTCGCCTGCCGATACCGCGATGATGCAATAAGCGCAAGCTGACGATATTCAGGATGGCTGTCCCCCCGGGCAGCCGTTTTTTTTGCCGGCGGGGCGTATTTTCACGCCGATGCTGAACTATATCTGGGTCGGGCTGCTGCTGATAGGCTTTATCGTAGGAATACTGAAATCCATCTTCCTGCCCGGCTCCTCGGGCATGACGGCGGATATGCTGAACGGCATTTTCAGCGCAGCGAAGACCGGCTTCGAGATCTCCCTCGGCCTGACCGGCGTCATGGCGCTCTGGCTGGGCATTATGAAGATCGGAGAACGGGCCGGGGTGATCGGATTCGTAGCCCGGCTGGTGGCGCCTTTGTTCCGTACGCTCTTCAAAAACGTACCGCCGGGGCACCCGGCCTACGGCAGCATCACGATGAACCTGTCAGCCAATATGCTTGGGCTGGGCAATGCCGCGACCCCGCTCGGCCTCAAAGCTATGGGCGAGCTGCAGGAGCTCAACGAGGATAAGGAGCGCGCAACCGATGCCCAGATCATGTTCCTGGTGCTGAATACGGCCGGAATCACGCTGGTCCCCACCACCGTCATCGCTATCCGGCAGAAGCTGGCCATCGACCAGAACATCCAGGGCTTCAATGCCGCGGATATTTTCCTGCCTACGCTGATCGCAACCTTCATAGCCTTCCTGAGCGGGATGATCATCGTCGCCATCGTGCAGCGCATCAACCTGCTGCGGCTGCCGGTCCTGATCTTCGTCGGTATTTTCCTCGGGCTGATCGGGCTTATTTACTGGTATGTCCGGCACCTGCTTGCGACCGGCCATTCCACCGAGGATGTCAGCAATACGATCGGGGCGATCGGCAGCGGGGTAATTCTTTCACTTATCATGCTGTTCATCGCGGCAGGGGTGGTCAGGAAGCAGAAGGTGTTTGAGAACTTCGTGGAAGGTGCCAGGGAAGGCATTAACGTGGCGCTCCGCATTATCCCTTATCTCGTCGGGATGCTGATCGCGATCAGCGTGTTCCGCATCTCCGGCTGCCTCGGCTTCATCGAAGCCGGCATCGCGCAGGGAGTGGCGGCGCTGGGCCTGCCGACCGACTGGACGCCGGTCCTGCCGGTGATGCTGATGAAGCCGCTTTCCGGCTCCGGGGCGCAGGGGCTGATGGTCGAGGTTATGACCCATCACGGCGTAGCCTCCTTCCCCGGCAAGCTGGCCGCCATTCTCCAGGGAACGACCGAGACGACCTTCTACGTGCTGGCCGTGTATTTCGGCTCCGTAGGCGTAAAGAATACCCGCAACGCCCTGGCCCTGGGCCTTGTCGCCGATGCCGTAGGGATGATCGCGGCGATCGTGCTGGGATATGTTTTCTTCCATTGAGCGGAGGGTTAATTGGTCAATTCGCCAATTTGCCGATTCGTCAATTGTGCGGGGAAACAGCCCCTGCCCGGAGACGGTCCATGTAGGGAAACGACTCGTATCAGCGACTCGGACTGGCCTCGTCCTGCGAGTTCCGCGTTTCCCGATCCAATCGACGAATCGGCTAATTGTTAGTTGCCGGCATCTGTGTCCAGGCTCAGCGCCACGGCACCGTGGCGGTGCATGACGCCGTTCTCCCAGCGGATACTTTTTTGCGGGAATTCGGAGGCGTGGCGGTACACCAGGCTGCGGATATAATCGTTGTCCGGCATCGGCTCGATCGCCTGGCGGAACATCTCCAGATCGTAGATATCGGTATGCACGCTGAAATATCCCATGCCCTTGAAGGCCCCGCCTTCGATCAGGATCACGCTCTGCTCGTCGGCATTACGCCCTGAGTCGATCAGGGCGAGCGTCGGCAGCGATTTCGAGATCCATTGCATGGCCTCGTCCACGCGGTTGTTGTAGGCCTCCGGCCCGTCGGGATGGCAGCAGTCGCCCACGCATCCTTCGGCATGCCTGCCGTTGGCGCAATCGGCGCCGGGAGCGAGGTTGCACAGCCGTGCGCAGAGTCCGAACTCTTCGATCAGGCGGCGCAGCCACTGGTGTCCTTCGAAGATCGTATTGAAGGTATGGAGCGCCTTCAGCCGCGACTTGTGCGCCTCGAGCCCCAGGCGGATATAGCCCTGGCGGTCCTCGTAGGAATAAAGCGCATACTTGGGGTGATAGCCCCGCTGACTGCGGTTGTGAACCGGCCATAGCCGGCGGATCTCCACGCTTTCCAGGACATGCGCCATCAGGTCTGTAGCCGTCGGCTGGTAGGAGATGCGGAAGATCTCGCGCAGGAAATCGGCTTTCTGCCGGTTCGGCTTGTTGTTCGAGAAATGACTCTTGACACGCTTCAGCAGGTTGATGGCCTTGCCTACGTAGATGACCTTGCCTGCGGCGTTGTAGAAGTAATAAACGCCCGGGGCTTCCGGCAGGCTGTCGACCTGTTCCAGCGGTACGTTCGGGGGCAGGTACTGCTCCTTGTTGCGGCCCTTGAGCATTTCCTGCACCTGGCCTTCCCGGTCTTCGGTCATCAGCCTGGCGAAGAGCAGCGCGGTCGCATTCGCATCGCCGAGAGCGCGGTGATGATCGCTGTGCTCGATTCCCAGATCGTGGCAGAGCCGGCCCAGCGAGTATTTAGGAAGCCCGGGCCGGATGCGCCGCGCCATACGCACCGTGCAGAGCTTGCGCGTGCCGATGGAGTAGCCGCAGAGATCGAGATGATGCTTGATGAAGGAGTAGTCGAAGTTGACGTTGTGCGCCACGAAGACCTTGTCCTGAAGCAGCTCGTGGATATGTGCGGCCAGCTCCTGGAAGGAGGGCGCATTGGCCACCATTTCATCCGAAATGCCCGTCAGCTGCTGGATGAAGCGGGGAATGGGGCGATGCGGGTTGACCAGGCTGGTCCAGGTATGCAATGCCTGCTCGCCGTCGTGAATGACGATGGCGATCTCCGTTATGCCCGCGCCTGCGGCATAACTTCCCGTGGTTTCGATATCGACGATGGCGTACAGCACTAAGAACCGGGAAAGAACCAGGATTTACATGATTGAAGGATTCGCGCACGCATGAAGATCTGCGTAAATACATCCAATCCGTTCGATCCGGGTTCTGTTATTTTAATCGTTTACGCTAATAAATTTGGTTTCGGAATCTTCTAAAGCGCTCGCGCTCCAGTTCATGCTGTCGATGCCGGAGATGCCTTCGATGGAGCCCGAGATCTGGAGCGAGTTTTTGATGATCAGGTCGAGCATCTTTTCCTTCTTTTTCCAGTTCTTCTCGAAGTCGTCGCGCTCCTTCTGCAGCTGCAGCCGGAAATTGGAAAAGCTTTCGCGCATGGTGTTCCACTGGCCCATGAACTCGGAGCCGGTGAGGTAGTCGTACAGCGCCACCATCTTATCGCCCTTGTTTTCCTGGCTGATGCGGGCTTCGTATAGCTTCAGCACGGCGTTGCGGAGCACGGTCACCAGGCTTTTCACCTCGCCGAAGGAGCAGACGTACACGCCCTGCCGCTCGCCGAAGCGGTCCATGTCCCTGGGGAAGGCCTGGGTAACGATCACGGCCAGCTCGGCGCCGCAGCTCAGCATATCGGTCTTGAGCTTGTCGATCCAGTCGCCGCCGAATTCCTTGGTGCGCTTGCTCTCGAAGATGATGCAGCCGCAATCCTGCCCGAAGGCATTGCGGACCGTCAGGATGCAGTCGGCACCGCGGAAGCCTTTCGGGACCTCGGCTACCAGATCGAAGGGAAAGGTGCTGCGCAGCAGCTCTTCCAGGGCCAGTTCCTGGACCTCGCCCTGGAGCTGCATGGAGCCCTGCTCGGCCTTGCGCTTCATTTCCTCGATGAGCTTTTTCTGATCCTCGAGCTGCTTTTCGTACTCGCGCATGCGCATGGCGTTTTCTTCCTCGCGGATCTTGTAGCGCTCCTCCTCGGTCTTGCGCAGCTCTTCCTGGATCCGGCTGCGCTCGGCGGTGACGGCTTTCTGCTTTTCGAGCTCGAGCTGCTCTTCGCGCTGACGGAAGGCTTCTTCCCGGCGGAGAAAGTCCAGCTCTTTCTGGCGCGCATTGCGGAGCTCCTCCTGGGAGCGCTGGTTCTGCTCTTCGAAGTGCTTCAGCTTGGCCTCGAAGCTCTGGGCCGTCTGAACCTCTATTTCTTTCTGGAGGGAAAGCCTGGCCTGTCGGGTAGCTTCCTCCACCTTTTTGCTTACTTCCTGTTCCTGCACGGCCCGGGCCTGCTCCAGCTTCGCATTCTGCTGCTGGAGCTCCAGCTCCCGCTTGCGGAACTCCGCTTCCTGCTGCAGGCGCTGCTCCTGGACCTTCTGATTGTATTCGGCCTTGCGCTTGTTGAATTCGGATTCCATCTGCTCGCGGATGCTCTGCTCCATGGCGGCGGAGACTTCAAACTGGTGAGAGCAGGCGGGGCAGGTGATAGCGGCGGAACCGGGTTTCGGAGGCATACGCGTCGGGATCAGGGCACGGAAAGGGTAGGGTCAAATTTACGATTTTTGGTCGGCCGGATCGATGGTCTGGCGCTTGGTTGGTGAAACATCCCGGATGACCCATGGAACGGCACACGCAAAAGCGCGAGCTCATATGGAAGACGACTCGGCAGAAGGACACCTTTTTTCATGTGCCCGATGCTTATCGTTGACTTAAAGCCGTTTGAGAATTTCCGCTTTCTTGGCATCGAACTCCGCTTGATCGATAAGCCCGTTGTCCAGCAGCAGCTTCAACTTTTGCAACGATGCCAGCGGGTCATCTTGGACATTTTGCGGAGCCATTACGGGAACGTACGACGGCGCCGCAGTCAGGCTGATATTTCCTGCTGCAGCCCGCTTGTCTTCCAAGTCCATTTGGCGACGGTATTCCCGTTGCTTTTCTTCTTGCTCTTGTGCGACGGTGTATAGCTTACGAGCCTGAGCTTTGGGCAGGTAGTCGATTTTGTTAATTGTTCCTCCAATAGTCCGCATTGAGAATTCAGCACCTAATATTCCTTCCTTTACAT
>JASLDA010000414.1 GCA_030151745.1 Chitinophagaceae bacterium
GCCCCTGCTCGGCGGCGGCAGGCAGGTCGTGAGCTGGATCCATGTCGAAGACCTGGCGGCGCTGTTCATGCGCGCCCTTACGGACGAGGGCTGGCGCGGCGTCTACAACGGGGTGGCGCCCTCGCCGGTGACGCAGGCGACCATAATGAAGACGATCGCCTCGGTGAAAGGGGGGATCAAGATCCCGGTCCCCGTTCCGGGCTTTATCCTGCGTATCGGACTGGGAGAGTCGGCGGAAGAGGTACTGAAGAGCTGCACGGTCAGCGCGAGGCATGTGATAGAATCCGGCTTCAGCTTTCGCTTCCGGGATATCTGGGAAGCGGTGAGAGATCTGGAGCGAAAAGGAAACGACTGAGTTGTGGCCGGAATTTTTTAAAGTTGCAGGCGGCGCACAACGTCGTTTCGCTTATGTCCTCACAACTGCCTTTCTCTTTTCCGCAGGGAATGACCACCCTGACCGAATGCCTGGCCCTGGCTGCGCAGCACGGCTACACCGCCTCCTTCCGGGCTATAGAAGGAGATGAGCTCCTGATCACGGACGGGACCAGCAACCTGCGCCCGGAGGATGTGCACATCCCGAACTTCTACCGTTTCGAAGGGGCTTCCAACCCGGACGACATGGCCATTCTCTACCTGATAGATACCCACCAGGGGATCAGGGGCGTGCTGGTCGATGCATACGGCACCTACAGCGACGAGAAGATCTCTGAGTTCGTACAGGCAGTCACCGATATTCAGAAGGGGGAGACTTTGTAGGGTTGAATGGTTGAAAGAGACCTCTTACATAGCACTTAGCTTGTGGCCGGTATGTCCAAGGAGGATATGAGACCTTGTCGGGGTGTTCCAGTTGGCTTTGGGAGACTTGCCGGCAATTTTTCAGCGGCGCTGCCGTGCTGTAGCGGCGTTCCTGCTATGCTCAGGGTATACGGAGGAGATCGATTCAGCCTTTCAGCCAGCCAACTAAGCAGCCAATCAGCCGGAGTCGTATAAGCCAAGTATCCACCAAGCAATGAACCGCATCGACCGCCTTTTCGCTATTCAGACCTATCTGCAGTCGCGTCGTTATGTGATGGCGGAGGCTATCGCCGAGAAGTTCGGCATTTCGCTGCGGACGGTTTACCGGGATATCAAGGCCCTGTGCGAGGGCGGGATCCCTGTGTCCTTCGAGGCCGGCCGCGGCTATTTCATCGTGAAGGGGTATTTCCTGCAGCCGGTCTCCTTCACCACCGAGGAGGCGGCTGCGCTCATGCTCATGGAAGGAGCAACGCGCGTCTACGCGGACAAGAGCATTCAAAGTCTCTACGCTTCGGCGCTCACGAAGATCCGCGCCGTGCTGAAGACTTCGCAGCAGGACGGCATCGATGTCCTGAGCCGTTCGATGGCCGTGCAGCTGCCGGAGTGCATGGAGGCCAGCTATGCGCATCTGGCCGCGCTGCAGGCGGCGATCACCGGTCGCCAGGTGCTGCAGATCGCCTATTGCAATAAGGCCGGGGAGCGGAGCGAGCGCGAGATCGAGCCCGTTGGGCTGCAGTACTACGCGATGGCCTGGCACCTCATGGCCTGGTGCCACCTGCGCGGCGAATACCGCGACTTCCGCGTTTCCCGTATCGAGGCCATCCATGATACCCGGCAGCCGTTCCGGATCCAGACGCATCTCAGCCTCGCCGAGCTCGCGGCCGAATTGCCGGTGGCATACTGATCCGGCGGCGTGCGCGATCCTGGCGGACCAGGCATGGATTACAGGCGCGGATAAAAAAAATCCGAAGCCCCGAATCGCACTGCCATAGGGCTGTCAGTAGGCGCTTGTTGCTTTGCAATATGGAAACAACAAGCACAATCACCCGATTCGCCATCATCCCCGCCCTGCTCCGGGAGCTCGCCTCGGAAGCCGCCATCACCCGTAAATTCCTCAATCTCATCCCGGCCGATAAGTACGACTGGGCTCCGCATCCCAAGAGCATGAAGATGGGGGTGCTGGCTACGCATATCGCCGAGCTGCCCTCCTGGATCGCGATGGCGCTGAACACCGATTACCTGGACTTTGCCGAGAATTCCTGGGAGCCTACCCTGCTGCGCGACAATACCCAGCTGCTCGAGATCTTCGAGAAGAGCCTGCAGGCCGGTACGGATGCGCTGCAGGCTGCAGATGAGGACCGCTTCGAAGAAATGTGGACCCTCAAGAACGGAGAGCATGTCCTTGCGAAGATGACACGCTTCGAAACCGTCCGTTTGGCTTATCAGCAGACTACCCACCACCGTGCCCAGCTCGGCGTATATCTCCGCTTGCTGGACATTCCAATCCCCGGCTCGTATGGTCCCAGCGCCGATGAGATGGCTCCCTAAAATCCTGGCCATCCTGCTGCGCGGCATCTTTTGCGGATTGATCCGCGCGCTATCCTGAGTTCTTGCGTACAATTAGACGGCAGGGGTCCGGCCGGTTCGGGGGGCTATGCCTGCCCGTATTCGGCGAGCGGCTTACATTGCGTTGCTATAAACTGCAACGTGATGAAGCCGCTCTGTCTTTTCGCCCTGGTCGTATTGTGCTGTTCCGGTTTGCTCCTGCCCGCGGCCTGCAGGCAAACGCAGTCCTCCGGCCAAAAAAAGGTTGCAGCCTTCCGGGAGGACTTCGAAAGCGGCAGCAAGCGTGCCTACGCGGCGGCGGAAGTGCCGCTGGCGTCCGGTCCCTGGCTGCTGGACAATGCCCTGCTGGGAAACAGCCCCAACGACCTGAAGCTGGATGACGCAGCGCTGCGCATCGCGCCGGGCGGGCGGGCCGAGATGCGCTTCGATCTCGATGTCGTTCCGCCGGTATTGTCGTTTTACTACGGCCCGTACGGGAACGACCGCAGCGTAGATCTTTCGCTCTGGTACTCCGGCGACGGAGGTAAATCCTGGAAAGCGCTCCGCAAGGAGCTCCGGAATCCGGGCCGGGAGCTGGCTACGGCGCAGCTCGAGCCCGGCCCGGGGCTCCGGGGCCCGATCCGCTTCAGCATCCGCAACGACGGCAGCGGCCGGGTCAATATAGATCGCTTCGGGACCGGTACCCCCGGGATCGCGGCCGCTCCCGCAACGGCGGGAGCCCCACGCGGCGGCAATGCCCGGGATAACAGCAACCTGCTGTTGGGCAATCCCAGCGCCGCGAAGCCGGATCCCGCCAGCACTGCCAATTACCTGCTGGAGCGTCCGCAATACACGCTTTCCTACAATAACGGGCGCGGCACCGCGAACTGGGTCAGCTGGCACCTGGGAACTGCGGAACAGGGAAAGGCGCCGCGCTGCAATTGCTTCACCGCCGACGCTTCGCTGCCGGAAGGCTATTTCCGCGCGCAAAGCTCCAACTACATCGGCAGCGGCTTCGACCGGGGCCATATATGTCCCTCGGATGACCGCAGCGGGACCACGGCGGACAACGCGGCCACCTTCCTGATGCCGAATATAGCTCCGCAGGCGCCGGACCTGAACCAGATATGCTGGAAA
>JASLDA010000422.1 GCA_030151745.1 Chitinophagaceae bacterium
CCCATGTCCAGCATACGATCCGCTTCGTCCAGCACCAGGGTGTGCAGGTGGCTGAAGTCCAGCCCGCCCATTTGCATCTGAGCGATCAGGCGCCCGGGCGTGGCGATGATGATGTCCGCTCCCTTCACCAGCGCGTTCTTCTGCTGATTCCAGTTCTGCCCGTTGCCGCCGCCGTAAACGGCGATGGAGCTTACGTCCACATAGTAGCTCATGGCCTCGATCTGCTGATCGATCTGCATGGCCAGCTCGCGGGTCGGGACAAGGATGAGTGTGTTGACGCCGCCGCTGGGGGTCTGCAGGATTTTGTCCAGCAGGGGCAGCACGAAGGCGGCGGTCTTGCCTGTGCCGGTCTGGGCGCAGGCGATCAGGTCGTGGCCGGCCAGGATTACCGGGATGGCTTGTTCCTGGATGGGGGTCGGCTTGGAATAACCCATGGCGTCTATGCTGTCCAGCACGCCATAGTCGAGGTCGAAATCTTCAAATGTCATATGCAAAAAGACCGGGGAGGGGCTCCGCCGGTCTTACGTAAAGTTAATAGGATCAGTGTTGATAATCTGCTTTACCCAGCTTGCGGAGCATTTTCCCGTGAACGATCAACGCGCTCACGAAGGTCGGCTCCACCTGGTAGGGAATCCCCCACTTCGCCGCCGTGCGCTTCACGATCTTGGACAGATTCGGGTAATGCACGTGGCAGATATGCGGGAATAAGTGGTGTTCGATCTGGTAGTTAAGCCCGCCGATGAACCAGCTCATGATGCGGCTGCGGGGCGAGAAGTTGATGGTATTGCGGATCTGGTGCACGGCCCAGTTGTTCTCCATTTTATTGTTGTCGACAGGAGCGGCAAATTCAGCTCCTTCCATGACATGGGCCAGCTGGAAAATGCAGCTGAGCGCCAGCCCGGCGACGAAGTGCATCAGGAAGAAACCCAGGAGCACCATGCCGACGCTGTAGCCGCTGAAAATGATCGGCAGCACGATGGTGAAGGCGTAATAGGCAAGCTTCAGGCCGGTGATCTCGAGCAGCGCATGGCGCAGTGTCCGCTTTTCCTTCTTCAGGAGGTCTTTCTTGTGATAGTCGATAACGCCGCGGAAGTCCTTGATCGTCGCCCATTGTACCGTCAGCAGTCCGTAGAGCACCCAGGCGTAGATATGCTGGAAGCGATGCATTTTGTAGTGCTTGCTGTGCGGCGAGAACCGGAGCAGCACGCCAGCGTCGATATCGTCGTCGAGCCCGTCGATATTGGTATAGGTATGGTGCAGGATGTTATGCTGGATGCGCCAGGTGACATGATAGCCGCCGATGAGCGTGATCAGCGCGCCCAGGGATTTATTGGTGCCTTTCTTGTCGGAATACGAACCATGGTTGGAATCGTGCATCACGCTGGTGCCGATGCCGACCATGCCGATTCCCATAGCCACCCAAAGCAGGAGAAATACGCTCCAGTGGACAGCCGCCAGCCCGGAGGCCATGATCGCAAAAGGCACCAGATACATCGACACCATGGCGACCGTTTTCCATCGCATCGTCCGGTTGGCGTACTTCGTGATGTCATTGCGCTGAAAATACGCGTCGATACGACGCTTCAGCTCATCGTGAAAGCTCTCTGCGGTGCGGGGGGCAAAGCGGACAATGGTGAGTTTCTGGACAGTCTTCGGCATAATCTGAGGGCCACGAAGTTACGGGTTCGACGAACGTAATTTCCCGCACTTCTGTTATTGTTTACTGAAGAAGGCGGAAATGAAAAAGCCGCTGCGGATACAGCGGCTTTCGGCGGCGGCGGGCCGGCTGCCGGTATTATTTCAGGGCGTCCAGCCTGGCGCGGATCTCCTTGGTCTTCTCGTCGTTTTTGCGACGGGAATAGATCTCGCTCAGGCCGATCAGGGTATTCTGATACGTGACCTTGTCGTTGTAGCTCATGCGTGCCGCGTCGCGGCCGGCATAGATCGAATATCCCTTTTCGAACTTGGGCAGGGCCTTGTTGAACTGGGCGTCGCGCTGTGCGAGCAGGGCGTCGTATTTCTTCTGCTCGGCCGGAGACATGCCCGTTATGGCGTTCATCTGCTTCGTGTAGTCCTGTGCGGCCTTGTAGTACAGCACGCCGTAGTTGTAGTAATATTCCGCGCTGTCCGGGGCCAGGGTGACGGCCTTCTCGAATGAAGCTTCGGCGTTGGCTATCAGCTCGGCCTGGTTGGCCGGCTTTTCGCCCTTATCCGGCCAGGCCATCTGCTCGTAGATATTGGCCAGGTTGAAGCGCAGCTCCGAGTTGTTCGGCTGGGCGGCAACGGCTTCCTCGAGCTTGTTCACCAGCACATCCGACTTGCCCTGGCGGATGTAGTAGTTGATCTCCATGTTGCGGATCGCTTCGTTGTCCGGGAATGCCTTGCGGGCTTCGTTGATCGTGCTCAGCTCTTCCGCTTCGTTCTTCTGCCGGTTGTAGATATCGATGACCTGCTGGTAGACGGCCGCGTCCTTATTCGCGGCCAGGGCTTCCTTGTACAGCCCCAGGGCCACATCGTCGCGCTGGGCCTTGATGGCGGCTACGGCGGCGTTGGAGCGGGCCGTGACCGCGATTTTGGCAAATGCCTCGTCCTTGGCAAAGCGGGTTCCGCCGTTCACCTTGTAGATGTTCAGCACCCGTGCGAACTTCTCGTACGCAGCTTTCGGATCGGTGTCGAACAGCGCCACGCCTTCGTTGAAGGACAGGATGGCCGCGGTGTAAAGGGGACGGTTGATCTTTTCCGGATCGAACGCGGGATCCAGGGTGACGGCCTTTATCAGCGAGGTGTATGCTTCGCTCACGGCCGCCGGATTCTTGGCGGTGGTATCCAGCGCCTGCTGCAGGTAGGCCACCCCGCGGATATGCCAGAGCTTCGGGTTGTCCTTGGTATCGGGATTTACGGCCGCTTCGTTGATCGTAGTGATCGCGGCTTTGTAGTTGTTGTCGCTGAGATACGCTTCCGCATCGCGGATCTTGGCCTTCTGTCCGTAGGAGTTCGCGGCAACGAGCAGGCCGGCCCCGATCAGGATGTATTTCTTCATAAGTTGAGCGGTATGTTTTTCAGATGCAGTTTCTGCCTGAAATCAATACGTGTGGATGAACGTTTCGTTACGATTTCGGCGCAAAAATACCGAACGCAGGCCTTCACAATGAACAGGACTTATCCTGCCGGAATGTGAAAACCTGCGCCGGGATCGATGCTTATTCGCTTTCGCTGCCGTTTTCCGCGTCCGCGGAGCTGTCGCCTTCCGCTGCGGGATCGTCGCCGGGCGCCGGGTTCATATCTACGATATGCGCGGCTTCGTCGTCTTCCTCGCCCTGCACTTCCTGTTCGGAGATGCGTGCGATGGCTGCGATCTCGTCGCCTTCGTCGATATTGATCAGCTTCACGCCCTGGGTGGCGCGGCCGGCTTCGCGGATATCCTGCACCTTCATCCGGATAGTGATCCCGGACTTGCAGGTGATGATCAGGTCGTCCGTCTCGGCCACTGCCAGCAGGCCCACCAGGCCGCCCGTCTTCGGGGTGATGTTGATGGTCTTCACGCCCTTGCCGCCCCGGTTGGTGATGCGGTAGCTCAGTGTGTATTTCTCCGGCTGGCCTTCGGCGTTCATGAGCTCGACGATATTCGAAGGCTCGATCTCGCCCTCGGCCGTATCCAGCTTTTCATAGAACGGCGTGCGCTTGCCGAGCCCCTTTTCGGAAACTACGAGCACCTGGTGCGACATATCGTGGCGCGGGATGCAGATCATGCCTACCACCTCGTCGCTGGCCTCGGCTTCCATATCGATGCCGTACACGCCGATGGCGCCGCGGCCGGTCGTACGCACCTTGTCCTCGGGGAAGCAGATCGCCCGGCCGCTCTTCACGGCCATCATGATATAGCTGTCGCCGTCGGTGAGACTTACGTCCAGGAGCTGGTCGCCCTCCTGGATGGTGATGGCGTTGACGCCGTTGGCGCGCGGCCGGCTGAAGTCCTCCAGCGAGGTTTTCTTGATGATGCCCTGCTTCGTGCAAAGCACCACGCAGTGCTTTTGCAGGTATTCCTGGTCTTCTAGCTGCGGCACGTCGATGATCGTGCGGATCTTGTCGTCCGAGGGGATCTGGATCAGGTTCTGGATGGCCCGGCCCTTGGTGTTGCGGTCTCCTTCCGGGATCTTATAGACC
>JASLDA010000434.1 GCA_030151745.1 Chitinophagaceae bacterium
GAAATACATTGAACCGGAATCGCACGGCATGCGATTCCCGGACCGGATTCAGGGAATATACGATCTGCGGCAGCATTGTCATTGCAACCAGCAAGAAATATCGGATAAGCAGTCGGCTTACCATTCTGTTTGAACCATGTTTTGTTTGTCTTACAAGGCACAAGGACCAAGACAAGCGGGGTTTACAAGCTTGGTTGCAATAACTTATTTCAAGTTATGCTGTAATATGTATTGACTTCTAATTGTATTTTGTCGATATGATCGTACAGAAACTGTACCGCAGATTCAATTCTGCCGGGCTTAACCCAGCAACTCGCAGGGCTTTAGACCGGTAGCCTTTTTGAAAGCCGTACTGAAATGAGAGATGCTGCTGTAGCCCAGCACTGCGGCTACTTCGGTCACCGACCGCCCTTCGGCCTGCAGCATATGCTTGGCGGTGGCAATGCGGCGGGCTGCGATATATTCATGTATTGTGCTGCCGGTCAATGTCTTAAACCCTTTCTTCAGGTAGCACTCGTTCATCGCCACCTTTCGTGCCAAGTCCTTGATGGTCAGGCGCTCATCGTAATGAGCATCGAGAATCGCACGGGCTTTATGGATCTTCTCGCGCTCGGAATCGTAGGCGAGAAACCGGCAGGCCGGCACAGGGCAGGGAGCGAAGGGCATACTCAGCTGCTCGACCGCTTTCCGGAGGATCTGCAGGCTCATCTCCATACCCTGGAGCATACCGGGAAATTCCTGCCGCTCCCGGGCTTCGAGCAGCTGCTGAAGAATTGCCTTCATCGAAGCGTCGACGCGGAGCTCGTGCTCGGCCGTATGATCGAAGCGGAATGCCCGCTCCCGCTGTAGCTGCTCTACCGGCCACTGGCTCAGGAAACCAGGATGAATATGCAGCAGCAGGATCAGATCAGCCTCCTCCTCGCGCTGCAGCGCAAAGGCCAGCTGGAGCCCGAACTCTCCCTCGGAAACCGGGAGGCAAACCAGGCGCCCCGTGTCCTCGACAATATCCTTGACGGCCGGCTCATAGATTTCCAGGTGCAACCAGGATGAGATGTCGTGCCGGCTCTGGAGCGCAGGCATGGCCTCCTCCCACAGACGCGCGATCACGCCCGGGATGCTCGCCGCCTGCTTCAATTTGGTACCAACACGCATCAGCGCAAAAATACAACCTAATAAATGGCGCGGCCCAGTTGCGCATACAGATTCGCCGATTCCTATAGCCTATTGCCCGATAGATATTGAGCAAATCCTGAATTATCCTGTTCACTGCATGTGAACAATATGCAGCCCGCAGCCCATCGGCCATATATCAATTTATGCATCACTCATAATGCATATGGCTGCGGACGCCCTGCAGGTTCCAAAAAGCTTGGAAAATCACCTTGTTAACGGCCCGTTAAAGCGGCCGGGCGCGGAAGAACCGGTATCCGTGCCCGTCCCAGACTGCCAGGAGCTCCGGCGCATTCCCGTCGCCGGAGCATCGCAATTCGTAAGCGGCAGGAGATACCATCTCCGCGCTGAAGCCGGCATCCCCGAAGCTCCCGGCATAGTCGGACCCGAACCACCATCGGCGATCTTTATCCCGCAGCCGGATAAGGAAGCTGCCCGGCCCTTCGGGGATCACATCCGGCTGCACATCTCCGGCCGTATATTCCGAGGCAAAAGCCTCCCGGATATACACCCGCTCCCTATGGGGATAAAACAGGCGCCGCATCAGCGCGAACTCCCCATCCGGGCCGGCTCCCGTCATCGGGATGCCGCGGTAATTGGCGGCATTATTGAGCAGCAATATGCGCTCACCCTGGGCAAACAGGGGAAAACGGCGCTGCATGGATTCTGTGATCGCTTCGGAATGCTCCCACATAGCCGCAAGCTTCCAGGTGCCTGCACCGGATACCAGGACCGCCAGCACGGAAAGCCCCGCCGCCAGGGCCGGCCGCCGCAGCTGCGCCAGCGCCAGGCTCAGCATCAGGCAGAAAAAAGGCAGCATGAGATACAGGTAGCGATCGCCCATGACCAGCAGCCGCTCCGGGAACCACATAGGCGAGACCAGCACCATGGCAAGCAGCGTCGCACAGCAGGCCCAGCTGAACACCTGCCCGGCGGGACTCATCCGCCGGAAGCGGAACAGCATAAAGCTGAGGCTGCAGGCCAGGCCGGCATAAAACAGTCCCGCGCCGCCTATGGTGCAGAAGAACCGGTGCCAGCCGCTGCGAAAGACCTGCGGCAGATAGCGGCCGCCGAGCAGATGCAGCAGGTAATCCGGCGGCTTGATGGCATAATAGCTCAGCGGATGCCGCCAGAGCTCCTCGCCAAGCCTGCCGTTGCTGTTGCCGTAGCTCAGGCGCAGCAGCAGCAGGTGGAACGCGAGGATCAGCAGCTGCGGCAGCAGAAAGCTGCGGGCTCCGCGGCGGATCAGGCCCGGGTCTGCCGCAGGCTTCCCGAAGCGGTACAGCAGCAGCAGGCAAAAACTGAAGCCGGGGGTGAGATAAAACAGCTCCAGCGAAAAAGAAGCGATCACGTAGAGCACACCGGCCAGGACAGCGAGCCAGGCCCCCGGCCTGTGCAGAAAGGCCTGCAGCAACAGCAACTGGATGAGGATGAATCCCAGCCCCTGCAGATAATGGTAGGCCGCTTCCCAGACGATCACCTCGCTCAGGGAGGGGCTCAGCGCAAATAGCAGAACTGCCGTCAGGGAGATCCTTCCCGCGGAGGCGATGCCGGAATCCGAAAGCAGCCTCCGGAAGAATGCGAACAGCAAGGCCGTATTCAGGGCCTGCAATCCGGTATGCAGCAGATGCCAGGCAAGGCGGTTGGCGCCGAAAAGCCGGTAAAGGCCCCAGGTTACCAGCTGTGTCGTCTGGTACAGGCTCCGTACGCGGAAGCCCTTGCGGTTGATAAAATCGCCGAACGACTGGTGCCGGACGGCGTCGAGCCAGCCCAGGGTATCGCTTACCCAGCCGCAATTGCGGGCCGGCCAGTACAGGATCAGCAGCAGCAGGAAGCTGCCCGCAAAAACCAGGACCGGGTTGATTCGAAGGAAGCGGGACATCGGCAGGAGGCGAAGCTAGCGCAGCATGCAGTTAATTCCTTGGGTTTATCGTCTGGTTCAAGGTTCAAGGTGTCACCTCCAATGGAGGTGACACCTTGAACCTTGAACCAGCTCCCGAGCCGGGAGCCCCAGACATATCAATTTATCAACATTTCAACGTTTCAACTTCCCGGCAGGCCTACTTTTGCGCCGCGGCCGCCTCAGGCGCCCGGAATTATACTCATGGCGAAAATAACCCCGTTCAAGGGCCTGCGACCGCTGCAGAGCCTGGCCTCCGAAGTTGCGACCCTGCCCTACGATGTCGTAAACGAGCGCGAAGCCCGTGCCTTCCGCAACCGTCCGTACAACTTCTACCACGTCACGCGCTCCGAAATCGACCTGCCCGAAGGCGTCGACGTGCATACGCAGCAAGTCTACGACAAGGCAAAGGAAAACCTGGACGCCATGATCAACGACGGCATCCTCGTCCAGGATGCCGACCCCTGCTACTACATCTATGAGCTGGAAATGGACGGCCGCGCCCAAACGGGCCTTATCTGCGGCTCCTCCGTGGACGACTACAACCAGAACATCGTCCGCAAACATGAGTTCACCCGCCCGGAAAAGGAGCAGGACCGCATCAGCCATATCCTTACGACCCGGGCTCAGACAGGCATCGTCTTCCTGGCCTACCGCGACAACAGCGAGGTGCAATCCATCATCGAAGACTGGAAGCGCAGTCATCAGCCGACCTACAACTTCGTCGCCGAAGACGGCATCCGCCATACCTTCTGGGTGCTGAGCGACTACGCCAAGATCGGGGCCATCACCCACCTCTTCGATCAGGACGTCCCGGAGACCTATATAGCCGACGGGCACCACCGCGCGGCTTCCGCAGCCAAGGTCTGCGCCCAGATGCGCGAGCATGGCTACAGCATCACCGGCGAAGAATCGTTCAACTACTTCGTGACCTGCATCTTCCCGGAAAGTCAGCTGCAAATCCTGGATTACAACCGCACCGTCAAGGATCTGAACAACATGAGCCCGGAGCAATTCATAGAAGCGCTCAAGGCCGATTTCGAAGTCCGCATCACCGGAAGCACGGAACCATACAAGCCGGCAAGCCCGCATCATTTCGGCATGTACCTGGACGGCAACTGGTATGAATTGAAAGTGAAGCCCGGCACCTATGTCGACGATCCGACCGGCGTGCTGGATGTGAGCATTCTGCAGAACAACGTGCTCTCCAGGCTGCTCGGCATTCACGATCCCCGCACCGACAAGCGCGTGGACTTCGTAGGCGGTATCCGGGGTCTCGGCGAGCTGGAAAAACGTGTAAACAACCGCGAGGCGGCCGCGGCATTTGCCTGCTATCCGGTAAGCCTGCAGCAGCTTTTCGCCATTGCCGACAGCGGCGAGGTAATGCCGCCCAAGAGCACCTGGTTCGAACCCAAGCTCCGCGATGGGCTGGTCGTTTACATGATTTAAGACTGAAGATCTCCGATTGAATATTTTCAATCCCCGCCCCCGGTATGGCCTGGTGCCACGCCGGGGGCTTTTTATGCGCTCAGCTGAATTCCTTCAGCATTACGAAATTGTCGTACGAGTTCACTTCCATCTGGAACGGAGCACTGCCGATCGTGACGTAGCCGTGCTTCTCGTAAAAAGAGACGGCCCTCGTGTTCGTGGTCAATACCCAGAGCCACATGCAGCGGGTCCCCCTGGACAAAGCCAGCTTTTCGCTCTCCTGCAGGAGCCGCTCTCCGATGCCCCGGCCACAGAACCAGTCCAGGATATAGAGCTTGCTCAGCTCCGGCGCCGTGACCGCTCCGACCGGGCTCGTCCTGCCGAACCGGACTTCGGCCACGCCTACCAGATTACCGTTATTCGCCGCGACGATCAGGCTTTCGGGCTGCTCCGCGATAACCCGTTCCAGCCTTTCGACAGAAAACTGTCCCGTGATGAAGTTGGCGAACTCATCCGAGACGCCTTCACGCCCATAGGTGTGAATATAGACCTGCTTGAACAGGATCGACAGCTTCCTCGCGTCTGAAATATTCGCGGGCCGGTACTCCATTGCTTTCATACGGGTTAATCCATTGAGAATATAAGCTCGCGCGAACCGGATTTCCAGATCCCGGCTCCCAGCTCCTCCAGCTTCTGCCGGTCTTCGTCAAGGACCCGCGCAAAAATATTGCAGGCGTCAAGGCCCTTTCCTTCACCGTAGTAGATCCCGAAGCAATTGGCCGTCTTCAGCCTCGCGGGCCTTGCCGGGCCAACGACGACCTCTCCGGGCTGGGTAAATACGGATGCATTTTCCTGAATGACATCCAGCGACGGAACATCGTCGGTCCAGATCTCCTGGCCCGAGACCCGGGCATGGAAAAAAGGCCGGCCGAACGGCAGCGCCTCCGCAAAAGCCGCGCAGGTCTGCGGCGCATCGTCGAGATAGAACCTGAACCGGATCTCGGATCCGTCCGGGGCTGTGAGCTTAAATCCGCGCATAGGGTCAGAAGTGTCCGGAGCCGCTTGGCCGCGGCGGCCGGGGGCAATTTACAGGACGGACTCTTACGCGATACCCTCCGGAACATGAGGACGGGCCGGCGCTTCAAAAAATGACCTGCCGGAAACATTTGCCCAGGGCATAAAAAAGGCCGTCCCGTGGGGGACAGCCTCTTTTCAAATTCGGGGGGAAAATTTGCTTACCAGCCTTTCTTGGCAACGCCATTGGCAATCGCCTCGTTGGCCTTGGCTTCATTAAGCATCGTGGTCATCTTATTGCCCTTGCCGTCATTGCCCTGAGCCATATAGCCGCCGCGAGCAGTCTTAGTAATTACGGCATCATGCATCGGAACATCTTTTTCCTTAGTCTTCATGCAATAGGCCTTGAGCATTTTTGAAGTGTCCATTGGGTGGGGATTTTGTTTGACTGAAGTCGTGAAATGGCTAAGCTACCATTAAACAGGCCGAATAAACAAGGCCCTGCAGCCGCTTAACGTCATTTTACCACCCCGTTCAACGCGTCGCCAGCTTCTGAAGCAGCTCCTTCACCGCTGCCTTATTGACCGTCGCCGTCATCATCTTCAGCTTTACATAGTCCTCATGCATATACCAATATCCCTTATGATCAGGATTTGCATGCCCGCCTGCCCCGCTGTCTTTAACCAGGAACCAGACCCCATTGCCACGCTTGGCAAAACCTACTATGTGCATCGCATGGTCATCTGTTGTCGATCCGTTAACGAAGCGCAGGAGCCTTGCGTTTTCATCGATGAAGGAAGACGGGATATCATAGGAAGGCACCATCATAAGCCCCTTGCGGCTGTCGATCCCGCTTTCGCTTACGTCCCCGCCGATAGAGATGCTGTAGCCTTTCTCCAGCGCCCCTTTCACCACCCCGACGAAGTCGCTCAGCGGCACATTGTAATAGTCCTTCGAATGCCACCAGTTGTCGTCGACCTTGTACTCGGCGTTCGTCCAGTAGGGCTCGCTTTTCAGGCTCATGAAGGTGACGTACTCATCCGGCTCAATCCCCGTCACATCACGCAGGTATTCCTTGGGAGTCATCTTCTTGCCCTTGTAGGTTACGCTGGCCGGCGGCTCGCCGATATAATGCGCCATGATATCGCGGACGGTCGCCACAACCTCCTCCGTATTCCAGGCATTCCGCTCTTTTACGCTTTTCAGGTAATCACGCATCTCCCCCACCATCTTCGCATGGTCGTGATATGGCTGGCCGGGCTTCGTACCGGTATAGGCTTCCAGCGGGACGGCGCCATGCTTAGCCAGCGCACGCTGTACGGCATTGGTTTCGGAACCTTCGTCGAACACGGACCTGCCGCGGGTACGAACGTATTCGCGGGCCTTTTCGACGTATTCCCAATACACGGTGTACATCTCGCTCAGATGCACGTCCGGGTGGCCTTTGCGCGCCGCTTCGCTTTCATAAAACGACGTCGTCGAAAAGCACCAGCAGGTGCCCGTGTTGCCTTTGCTTACAGGCTTGTCGGCCGTAACGCTGGTAAATTCCTTCAACGACTGCGGCACGTCCATCCCGGTATAATCGAGGGTCATGCGCTTGGCTGTTTCCTTTTTCGGATTGAAGAAGCTGTCGTTCTGCGACTTGATCTGTTCGTAGAAGGGGTTCTTCGGCGCGTCGGCGTAGGTAGCGTTGTCGCGGCGATCCTGCGCAAAAGCCGAACCTGCCGCCAACAGCAGGGCGAGGGAAAGTGGATATTTCATAAGATGATTATGTCGTAGCGTATGATGAAATTACATGTATGGGAAGCCGAAGCCGCCGGCGTGTCGGGCGGAAAAATACGGGAACCGGACACGCCCCGACTGGCCAAACGGAACGCCCCGATCTTCAGCCTGATAAAAAACTCGCGGCAATACGGATAAATCAATCGGCAAACCGGTGGGGGGAGCGGACAATGCATTTAAGGGCAGAGAAGAGAATAAAAACAGAAGAACACGC
>JASLDA010000454.1 GCA_030151745.1 Chitinophagaceae bacterium
GCGCAATAAAGTTTCCGAGCCGGTAAATGCTCAGAAAAAATGCGTCCAGCTTGCGGGACAGGAAAAATTTCTCGCGGGGAGCGGCAGAATTGGGATCCATCGGATTACTTAAGGCTCTGCTGTATAGAATCGGGCCACAACCGCAGAGGCCGGCGGCAGCGTACTTTTACTCCTGCATGGAACCAATCATTACAATCCGGGGGCTCGGCAAGAGCTATGGTGCCAAACAGGTGCTCAGTGATATTCATCTCGATATCTATCCCGGTCAGATTATCGGCTACATCGGTCCGAACGGCGCAGGAAAATCTACTACGGTAAAGATCCTGACCGGCATCATCACGGATTTCGCTGGCGAAGTTACGGTAGCCGGGAAGTCCTTACGGGAAAATGTCCTGGATATAAAGAGAATAACGGGCTATGTGCCGGAGCTGGCGGAATTGTACGACCTGCTGACGCCGATGGAATACCTGCTGCTCGTAGGCCGGCTGCATCATATGGACGATGCCCGTATCGAGGACCGGGCCAACCGCATGCTGAGCGCATTCGGCATCGGCGACCAGCTGCACAGCCGCATGGACAGCTTCAGCAAGGGCATGCGCCAGAAGGTCCTCATCACCGCGGGGCTGATGCACAACCCGCAGATCGTGATCCTCGACGAGCCTTTGTCCGGCCTGGACGCCAATGCGGTGATCATGGTGAAGGAGCTGCTGCAGATCCTGAAAAGCGAGGGCAAGACGATCTTCTACTGCTCGCATATGATGGACGTCGTGGAGCGCGTCTCCGACCGGATCGTGCTCATCAACCAGGGGCGGATCATCGCGGACGGCACTATCGAAAGCCTGCGCGGCGAGGGAGAAGGGCAGCAGAGCCTGGAACAGATCTTCGCCCGGCTGACGTCCGGCGCGTCTGGCACCGCCAGCATTACAGGCTTCGCAGAAGCCCTGCGCCACTAAGCGCCGTATATTCAACCGTAAATCCGCACCTTGCCACCCCTCAGCCGACTCATCGCCCGAACCCGCCCTGCCCGCGCGCTGGCCGCCTGGGCGAAGCGCAAGCACCCGCCGGGCTTCCAGGGCCTGTCGCTGTACGTCGTGCTGCGCGGGCTGCTGCGGGAGATCCGGACGAACAAGCTCAACATCAGGGGAGCCGCCGTGACCTATAACTTCTTCATGGCGATCCCCCCCGGCCTGCTGTTCTTCTGCTCGCTGATCCCCTACTTTCCCCTGCGCGGCGTGCAGGACAGCATTCTCACCATCCTGCAGGTTGTCGCGCCCAACGACAGCTCCTACCTGAGCCATATCGTCACCGACTTCCTGAACAACGAGCGGCGGGATATCCTCTCCTTCGGCGTGCTCTCGACCTTCTTCTTTTCCAGCAACGGCATCATGGGGCTCATGCGCTCCTTCGACCGGAGCCTGCCCGTCTACGTAAAGCGCAGCGGGCTCCGGCGCCGCTGGACCGCGATCAAGCTGACGGCAATGGTGCTGCTGGTAGTGCTTTGCACGATAGCCGCGCTGATCCTCCAGACCGCGTATATAAATACGCTGATCGAGCAGCTGACGGGGCTGGCGGTGCTCATCCAGATCCTGAGCACGCTGATCGTCGTGGCAATGATCTTCTTCGCGATCGGGGTCGTCTACAAATACGGCCCTTCGCTCAGCGAGCGCTTCCAGCTGGTATCGCCGGGGGCGGTCCTGGCCACCGTGCTTTGCGTGCTGCTGAGCGGCGTCTTCTTCTTCCTGGTGAAGAACGTCATCCACTACAACAAAGTCTACGGCTCCATCGGAACGCTGATGGCCTTCATGGTCTGGCTCTTCCTCAACACCCAGGTGATCCTGCTGGGCTACGAGCTGAATGTGAGTATCCTGCTGGGGCGCCACGCGGATATGCGGCGGGCCGAGCCCGTGGACGAAACGGTAGTGCCGGATCGTTAATATTTTCTGACAGAAGCCCGTTCAGTTGCGGTTCCGCTAACTTCGGAACCGCTAAACGTTCTTATTTCATGAAGAAACTCGTACTCCCGCTCCTGCTGCTCGGCCTGCTCAGCAGCGGCGCGCAGGCGCAGGTCAGGAAGGCTGCCAAACCAGCCCCGCCGGCCGCCAGATCCGAAGCTCCGTCTTCCAGCCTCGCGCTGGGCTCCGAGATACCGATGGACGGGATGGTGCTGACTGCCGCGGACGGCCCGCCGGTAAACCTGCGCGAAGCGAAGACGGAAAAAGGCCTGGTCGTCATGTTCTCCTGCAATACCTGCCCCTTCGTTATAAAGGCGCAGCCGAAAACGCTAGAGGCCATAGAGGTGGCGAAAAAGCTGGGCTACGGCATGGTCATCGTCAATTCCAACCAGGGCCTGCGCGATTCCCTCGACTCCCGGAACGCAATGCGCGCCTATGCCGACCAGCAGGGTTATAAGGTTCCGTATGTGATAGACGATATGAGCCAGCTGGCCAATGCTTTCGGGGCGACCCGCACGCCCGAGGTGTACCTCTTCAACGCCGAAGGCAAGCTGGTGTACAAGGGAGGCCTGGAAGACAATCCGGCAGATCCTGCCAAAAGCACCAGGAGCTACCTGGTGGACGCGCTGAAGGCCCTGGATCAGAACAAGAAGATCAACCCGGCGGAAACCAAATCCATAGGCTGCAGCATAAAGCGCCTGGAAATGTAATGCCCCTGCCCCGGAACTCCCCGGCTCGGATACAAAGCAAAAGCGCACCTGTCCTTCAGGTGCGCTTTTTTATTCGTCTCGGCGATCGGTTTCCGGATCAGACAACGGCGTCTGCATAAGCCTCGGTAGGCTCGCAGGTGCAGATCAGGTTGCGGTCCCCGACGGTATTGTTCACGCGCTTCACGGCCGGCCAGAACTTGTTGTGCATCACATAATGCAGCGGGAAGGCCGCCGTCTGGCGGGAATAGGCATG
>JASLDA010000002.1 GCA_030151745.1 Chitinophagaceae bacterium
CGGCATCGCTGTAATAGCGCGCATCGTAGACGTTATCGTTCGTGTTCTTACCCGCATGCACGTTCGCATCGAAGGTCCACTCCTCCCCGGCTTTCGGGAAAAGGTGCTTGATGCCTAACTGTCCTCCGTTCATATCGAAGGTATTCTTCCCCTCCGTGAACCGGTCGCCGTAAGAATAAGTGGGACCGGCAAGAGACATGGTGTCGGTGCTGATATCGATATGGTCGCTGGGCTTGAATTCGCCATGCACCTTGACTCCCGCGACGGAGATCGTGGTACGGTTCGTAATGAAGTAGTCCAGTCCCAGCCGGCCGAACGCAAAACCGCCGCGGGTGCGGTTCGCATCGTCCTGGTAGGTCATCAGGTTCGGCGCCGAATAGCGGTCGAGGCGCTCGGTCTGCGCCGTCGTATAGTTGCGGTTCAGGTTGCCGTGCGCATTCAGGGAGACGTTGATCTTGCCGGAGCGGACGTTGAAATCCCCGCCCAGGTTGCCTCCGCCCCGGCTGTCCACGCCGGCGCGGGCGTTCCCGTTATAGCCCATCTTGCGGTTCTTCTTGAGCACGATATTGAGCACGCCGCCCACGCCGCCTTCCGCGTCATACTTCGCCGAGGGATTGGTGATGACCTCCACGCTTTCGATCGCGTCCGAGGGAATCTGGTCCAGGGTCAGCGGGCTCTGGCGGCCGTCGATGAGGATCTGCGGGGCCGCGTTGCGGATGGTCACCTTGTTGTCCGGGTCCACAAGCACGCCGGGTACGTTCTTCATCACGTCGGCGGCAGTACCGCCCTGCGAGGTCAGGTTCTGCTCGACGTTAAAGATCTTTTTCTCGCCTTGGAGCATGAACTGCGGGACCGAAGCCTTGACCGTGACGCCTTGCAGCGCCTGGGCCGTAGCTTCCATCCTGATATTCCCGAGGTCCTTGTTGATGGCGGAGAGCGCTGCTCCGGCCCCGTCGGGGATGGAGCTCATATCGCCGCCGGAGGCTGCGCCCCGCATGGACTGTCCGGCTTTCATCAGCGAGCCCATGTCGAAGGCAACGGGCTGCCTGTATTCCTTGTAGCCGAGCGCCGAGATCACCAGCTCAAACTGCCCGAACATGGGCAGCTCGTCCAGGCTGAACTCTCCGTTCGCTTCGGTATTGGCACCTTTCACCAGCTCCTGCTTGCCGGCCTTCTTCTGCAGCAGCACGACGGAAGCGAGGTCAAGCGCTTTTCCAGTCTTGGAATCGACGACCTTGCCGTAGATCTTGCCCATTTTCGGAGCCTGCTTCATGGCGCCGGGAGCGCCGCCGGCCGTATTGGTCTGGGCGGTTGCGGAAAGGGTAAACAGGGAGGCTGCAAGCAGCAGCGAGACAGTGGAAATCCTGGTCATGAGAACGCCCGGTACTGGGCGCTGCAAAGGTCTATCCGGGGTCTGTTAAGAATTGTTAATAGCGGCGGGAAAGGGGGTGAGATTCATGGGGGAAAGAGCCAGGGCCTGTACGACCAGCGGATTTGCCACGTATGGGCACGCGGGATTCACAGGATTGTATTGAGCGACGTTTCCCCGACCCCTGCTCTACCATTCGACCAGGCAAGTCTACTGAACTTCTAACACGGACTGCCAGTGCGGCCCGTTCGACTATTCAACACCGCAAGGTCTTCGTTTACCTTCGCGGCATGCTGCGCTTTCCGAACGCCAAGATCAACCTGGGACTTTATATCACCCGCAAGCGGGAGGATGGGTTCCATGACCTGGAGACGGTCTTCTATCCCCTGCCGCAGCTGCGCGATGCCCTGGAAATGGTGCCGGCCGCGGCGGGCGGGGCCGAGCTTCACCTGAGCGGCCTTGCTATAGGCGGAGATAAGGAAACGAACCTCGTCTGGCGGGCGTACGGATTACTCGATGCCGCGTATCCCGGCAGGATACCGGCGCTGGACATCTACCTGCACAAAGCCATCGCCATGGGCGCCGGCCTTGGAGGCGGCAGCGCGGACGCGGCGGTGGCGCTGCAGATGCTCAGCGAGATCGCCGGTCTTGGACTCGGGCAGGATCAGCTGGAAGCATATGCATTGGAGCTGGGTTCGGACTGTCCGTTCTTCATCCGGAACTCTCCCCAGTTTGCAGCCGGGCGCGGAGAACAGATGAGGCCGGTCGCACTGAACCTGGACGGCTACCGGATCGAAGTTGTGACGCCGGATATCCACGTAAGCACCCGCGCCGCCTTCAGCCGGGTAGCGCCCAGGCCTGCCCCAATCGACCTGCGGACGCTGGGGCAGATCCCGGTTCACGAATGGAAAAACGTGCTGCGCAATGATTTCGAGGAATCGGTCTTTGTACAGTTCCCCGAGATCGCCGGGATCAAGCAGCGCCTGTACGAGCAGGGCGCCTTGTACGCGAGCATGAGCGGAAGCGGGAGTGCGGTGTTCGGGGTGTTTAAGAAATAAGCGGGGCTCACCGGACACAGCGCGCATCGCCCCTACCCCCACACAGAAAAGCCCGCACCATGGGTGCAGGCTCTCCATAATCAGGATGCGTGAGGATTATCCCTTGACCTGAGCGACCAGGGCCTTGAAGGACTCGGGCTCGTTCATGGCGAGGTCGGCGAGGACCTTGCGGTTCAGGGTGATACCGGCAACGTTCAGCTTGTTGATGAACTGGCTGTAGGACAGTCCTTCTTCGCGAACGGCAGCATTGATGCGGACGATCCACATGCTGCGGTAGTCGCGCTTCTTCAGCTTGCGGCCAACATATTTATAGCCGAGGCCCTTCTCCAGGACGTTCTTGGCAACGGTATATACATTCTTCCGCTTGCCATAGAAACCCTTGGCCTGCTTCAGTATCTTCTTCCTCCGGGCGCGGGATGCAACCGCATTTACGGAACGTGGCATTTCTTAAGTAGAATTATTTGGTAAACAGTAAATAGGAACCGATTAACGCAGGACCAGCATGCGCTTAACCAGGTTCAGGTTGCTCGGGTGCACGAATGCAGCCTGGCGGAGGTGACGCTTGCGCTTAGTGGCCTTCTTGGTGAGCAGGTGGCTCTTAAACGCCTTATAACGACGGATCTTGCCCGTACCGGTTACTTTAAAGGTCTTCTTGGCACGAGAGTGCGTCTTCATCTTGGGCATGGCGCTCAGACAATTTTTTTAAGGACTGCAAAAGTAGGGACTCCCTACGAAAATGCAAAATTCAAAATGCAAAACCGGGGGCTGGATTCGGGATTTTTCGTTGAATGCCTGAATATTCCCTATTTTCCCAACACGAGCCTCCGCCTCCAATTCATCTGCCCCGAGTTCCGCTCAGGCTTAATTATGACGCGCTTACAGCGCTCGGGTGTACTCTAGCCTCTGCATCTCCGCCAGAAACTCCTTATGCCGTCCTTTTGCCGGCGACGCGGCCGGGCAAAGCCTTCCTACCTTTGCCCGTTCCTAAAGCTCCCTTCCGGGCTTTTGAATTTTGCATTTCGAATTTTGCATTATAAAATGATTTCCCCCAAATCCCCGCAGGACACGC
Source organism: Chitinophagaceae bacterium (assembly GCA_030151745.1). Lineage (GTDB taxonomy): Bacteria > Bacteroidota > Bacteroidia > Chitinophagales > Chitinophagaceae > UBA1952. The sequence continues at coordinate 3,497 of JASLDA010000002.1, forward strand.
ACAATGTCATGAGCGAGCTCGTCCTGCCCAACGATACCAATACGCTCGGCAACCTGATGGGGGGCCGCCTGATGCATTGGATGGACATCGCGGCGGCGATCTCCGCCATGAAGCACTGCAACTGCCCCGTGGTCACAGCCTCGGTCGACAACGTGTCCTTCAATGCCCCCATCAAGCTGGGCAACCTGCTGACCATCGAAAGCCGTGTCACCCGCGCGTTCAACACCTCGATGGAAGTGTATCTCAAGGTCTGGGGCGAAGATCTCAGCGCGCAATGGCGCTACCTCAGCAACGAAGCCTATCTCACCTTCGTGGCGCTCGATCCGAACGGCCACCCCCGGAAGGTTCCGGAAATCCAGCCCCAGACCGAAGCCGACCAGGCCATGTGGGAAGGGGCGCTCCGCCGCCGCCAGATCCGGCTCATCCTGGGCGGCAAAATGAAGCCCGAGGACGCCGGCGAGCTGCGCGCCTTGTTCATAAAGTGATCCACTATCCACCGAGACACCGGGAGCAAAGGGAAAGACAGAATTCCGTGCCCGGTGCCCCGGCGGTCTGCCTGCGGTCTTCCGATCTTTAGCCCTTCGCGTGAATTAAGAAAGTAGCTTTGCCCCGTGATACGGTTCCGCGGCATACTATGCACCCTCCTGCTTGCAGCTTCCACCCGGAACGCTGACGCACAGGCAGTTATCGATACAAGCCTGAACCGGGCGGTCCCCGACACCCTGCCCGCCCGTACGGCCCCCGTCCTGGAAGAGCCGGCCCCGGACCAGGTAGCCTACGACAGCCTGAAGGGTGTCGCAGCCCCGTTCCAGCCCAACCCGAAGAAAAGCGCATTCTATTCCGCCATCCTTCCGGGCACCGGGCAGATCTACAATCGCCAATACTGGAAGGTGCCGGTCATCTACGCGGGGGTGGCCGCATCCGCTTACTTCCTGGTCTTCAACAGCACCGAATACCAGCGCTACCGCCGGGGATACGTGGCACGGATCAACAACCCGAATGTGGTCGACGAGTTCTCCATCCCCGGCTATTCGAACTCGCAGCTGCAGAACCGCCTGAAAACCCTGCAGGACGCCTACAAACAGCAGCTCGACCTTACCTACCTGCTCACCGGGCTCGGCTATACGATCCAGGTGCTGGATGCACTGGCCTTCGCGCACCTGAAAAACTTCGACGTCAGCAAGAACATTTCCCTGCGCATGAAGCCCGTCATGCTTCCCACCGGCGTTCCGGGACTCGGGATCGCGATGAACTTCTGAGCCGCAGGATATGCGGGGCCGGAGCCGCGCCGCACCGGAGCACTTAACCCGCCTTCACGCTACTCCCTCCCCGGCAGGGCTGAAACCCTGCCGGAAGTCATATCCGCGAAGTACCTTGGACGCCTTCCATTGCGGAACCGGGCGCAGCATCCGAATCAACCGACAAACCAGCCAAACGGCCAACGATATAGAAGCAAATGTTACACACGATAGAACGGGAG